>NZ_JAYFUL010000039.1:0-55249 GCF_034928825.1 Arcicella aquatica
CAATATGAATAAAATTGTATTTTTCAAATAAATCACCTCAATAAACATGAAAAATCCACCCAAAACATGAGTGGATTCTATTATAAATCAATATCGAAAAATAATTTTCAAGGGAAGCCGAAAATGATACAAACTTTTGAAGTAGTTCGTATTCTTCATGAGTAATATTTTTAGTGGCAAATAATTCTATATGCGTGATGATAGATATTTCTGGATTGATATTCAATAAGAAGTCTTTTCCATTAGCAGGAATTTTTCCATTACAAAAATCAATAATAGCATTTGTGTCTATTAAATATCTTGTTCCCATTCATTACGCATTTGTTTAATATTATCATGAATTTTTTGAGCAGATTCATCTGACATTTTTCCCCAAAAGTCAGCCATAGTAACCTTCTTAGGGAGCTCTTCAACGATTTCTTCAATCGCATATACGAGTACTTCTATCTTTTTCCCTACATATTCTTGTGGTACAGATAAAAGAATATCTCTCTGTTGTGGAATAATACTTGTTCTTAACATCGCTTAAAAGTATTTATCGTAAACAACAATCACTCTTCCAAAGAATGAAAGAGTGATTTATAAACAAATGTAATATGTTATTACTATAAAACAAATCCAACCCCAACGGTTGAGTTTGTTTGGTCGTCCACTAAAATAAAGGCGCCGTTTGCAGGATTGTATTCGTACTTATCTGCAAAAATTGGCTTAGCAGTTTTCAAGACGATCTCTCCGATTTCGTTCAATTTCAATTCAGCAACTGCATCTACAATCGTATCTTGGTTCACTACGTCAATTTTATTATTCAAAGCTACTACTTTCGCTTTCGAATCATTAATGCCATGCTGAAGGATATAAGTTTTACCTGAAACCAATGGTTTAGAATCCATCCAGCAAATTCTTGCAGTGATTTCTTTCAATGGCTCAAGTGTTGAAGTAGATTTCACCAACATATTACCACGAGAAACATCTACATCTGTTTCTAAAGTAATTACTACAGATTCCTTCGCTCCAGCTTTTTCTAATTGCGTACCGAACTTTTCAATCGTTGCAATTTTAGAATTTTGTCCAGTTGGCAAAACAGTGATTTCATCTCCAACAGAGAAAGAACCACTAGCAATTTTACCTGCATAGCCTCTATAATCATGGAATTCTTCCGTTTTTGGACGAACCACAAATTGAACAGGGAAACGAGCTGGCTTTTTAATTTCGTCGAAATTGGTAGATTCCAATTCTTCTAACAATGGCGCACCTGTAAACCAAGGCATTTCAGTTGACTGGGTAGAAAGGTTTTGTCCATATAAAGAAGACATTGGAATAAAGGTTATTTCTTGTCCTTCAAAAGACACTTTATCAGCCAAAGCCTGAACAGCATCTTTGATTTCGTTAAAACGTTCTTCTGAATATCCTACTAAGTCCATCTTATTCACACACACAATTACTTTCGGAATACGAAGCATTGATGAGATGAAGAAGTGGCGGAAAGTTTGTTCTAACACACCATTACGTGCATCTACCAAAATCATAGATACCTTTGTGTTTGAAGCCCCAGTAACCATATTACGGGTATATTCAAAGTGACCAGGCGTATCTGCAATGATGTATTTACGTTTTGGCGTCGAGAAATAAATATTGGCTACGTCAATCGTAATACCTTGTTCACGTTCAGCGATAAGTCCGTCTGTTAATAATGATAAATCTAAAAAGTCTAAACCTTTACGTTTTGAAGCCGCTTCTAATGCTTCAATTTTATCACGCGTGATTGATTTTGTTTCGTATAAAAGTCGTCCGATGAGGGTACTTTTCCCATCATCCACCGAACCTGCTGTTGCTATTCTTAAAATATCCATCTTTTCTATTGAGTGAATGGTGATTGAGTGATTGAGTGATTTTATTGGAATATTAAATATTCACTCAATCACTAATTCGCTCAATCACTCAATTCATTAAAAATATCCTTGTTGTTTACGTTTTTCCATCGCTGCTTCAGAACGTTTGTCATCTATTCTGGCACCACGTTCTGAGATTTCTGCTGATAGGATTTCACCGATAATATCGTCTAATTCTATTGCTTCAGACGCTACAGCGGCAGTACACGTCATGTCGCCAACGGTACGGAAACGAACGGTTTCTTCAAAAGGAATTTCTTCTGCATCTTTATTCAAATATTCAGAATCTGCCCAAAGCATTCCATCACGCTGAATTACCTGACGTTTGTGTGAATAATAGATAGAAGGAATCGCCATTTCTTCTTCTTTGATATAATTCCAAACATCTAATTCTGTCCAGTTTGAAATCGGGAATACTCTTACGTTTTCACCAATAGCAATACGACCATTCAACATATCAAATAATTCTGGACGTTGACGCTTAGCATCCCACTGTCCAAAATCATCACGCACTGAGAAAATACGTTCTTTCGCACGCGCTTTCTCTTCGTCACGTCTTGCACCACCAATACAAGCATCGAATTTAAACTCTTCGATAGCATCTAGTAAAGTAACCGTCTGCAAGGCATTACGAGAAGCATATTTTCCTGATTCTTCTTTTACTTTTCCTTGGTTGATAGAATCTTGTACATAACGTACTATCAATTCTGCCCCCGTCTCTTTAGCCAACCAATCACGAAATTCAATGGTTTCTGGGAAATTATGACCCGTATCTACATGAAGTAAAGGGAAAGGAATTTTTCCCGGATAAAAAGCTTTTTGAGCTAAACGTACTAACGTGATAGAATCTTTCCCACCAGAAAACAAAAGCGCTGGTTTCTCGAACTGAGCTACAACTTCACGCATAATATAGATTGCTTCGTCTTCTAATTCACGAGGGAAAAAACCAAATTTCGGAGTGGAAACTTCTGGACTTGGATTTTTTAAATTATCAACCATATTTTTAATTTTTTATTAACTCTTTGACTGTCAGCTTTAAGCAATGAGCTACAAGCTTTTTATTACTTTTAAAATTATAATCGTAACGATAAATTACTCATCACTCAAAACTCCTAACTCATCACTAACTATGCAAGCCACATTCCTTTTGTGATGCTTCCCACCACCAACGTCCTGCACGTGGATGTTCTCCTTCTTGGATGGCTCTAGTACAAGGTGCACAACCAATTGAAATAAAGCCTTTTCTGTGTAAAGGGCTATCAGGAACTCTGTTTTCTTTCAGATAAGCCAACACATCTTCGTAAGTCCAATGAATAAGCGGATTGTATTTAATGACATTATTGTTATTATCCCATTCAACAATTTCCATGTCAGAACGGTTCTCTGATTGCTCCGCACGCAAGCCTGTAATCCAGATTTCGGCACCTGCCAATGCTCTTTTTAAAGGCTCAATTTTACGAATACCACAACATTCTTTACGATTTTCAACAGAAAAATAAAAGCTATTAAATCCTTTTTCTTTTACTAAGGCTTCTACTTTGGCAGTATTAGGAAAATAAGTGTCAAATTCTTTTCCATACTTATTTTTGGTGGTATCCATCAGCTCATAAGTCTCTTGGAATAAACGACCAGTATCAAGCGTAAAAACTTTGATAGCAAGATTGTTCTTAAAAATAGCATCGGTAATTACTTGGTCTTCCTGACCGAACGATGATGAGAAAACTACATTTCCATAGTTTTCAGCCATATAACTTAGCCCTTCTGTAAGTGAAAGACCTTCTAAGGCTTGTTTTAACTGACTTAAATCTGACATAAGCAATCCTGAATTTTATCCTCGTATCCGAGCTTGGCAAAATTTCATATCTGCTTAGTTACACTTGGCAAACTTTTCGGCTTTTAGACTTGTTAATCCTTTAGCAATTAGTTCTAACTGGTAGCTAAGTAATTAGGAGTACAAAGTTAGACAAAGTCTATTAAAAAAAATCATATAAAGTCTATTAATTGAGTAGATTTTAGCTAAAATATTTTTAAACCAAAAAAAATTTCGTACTGCTAAATCCGTTATCTTTAAAACAAATCCATATCTGTTTATAAGAATACCTAAATCATAAATCTGTATGAATCAGGCACTTGTATCCTATTTTGAGAAGACTGAGAACCACAGTCGCGTGTCAGGAATGAAATTGAAGGATTTAAAGAGCCTTGTTCGTCAAGGAGAGAATATTCAACTTGAGTTTAAGCTGAAAGCAAATCACCCTGAAAAAATTATCCGTGAAGTTGTAGCCTTTGCCAATACAAAAGGAGGTACTTTGCTGATTGGCGTAGGTGATGATAAAAGTATTCCAGGCCTCAAATTCGTCGATGAAGAAGAGTATATCTTAGTCCGAGCCATTGAACGAAACTGCTTCCCTCCTGTTTTGTACGAAATTGAACGAGTTAGCGTGACTGACGACCGTGAGGTTTTGGTCATCACGATTCCGAAAAGTAAAAAAAAGCCCCATTATGTCCAGCTTGAATCCGAAGAAATGGGTAAGGCCTATGTGCGTGTTGCAGACCGCTCAGTACAGGCTAGCAAAGAGATGAAGCAAATCCTACGCCGTGAAAATGAAGAAGGTATTCAATTTACCTTTGGCGATAAGGAAAAAATTCTAATGTCATATCTATCAGAAAACACAAAAATTACCCTTCCAGAATTTGCTAAAATAGCCAATATTCCTCTTTGGCTAGCTTCTAGAACCTTGGTTTTGTTGGTACTGGCCAATGTGCTAAAAATACAACCTCATGAAATTTTGGATTGGTATTTAGTTGCTTAGTCAAAATCTTTTTTCTCGTAATAAGGAGCTTGACTTGGCACATCTATTACGGGCGGTTTCCACATAATTTTTTTCCCAAATTTGAACGTAAAACCAGCACTAAAACTAAGCATATTCGATAATCCAGTATTGCCATAAACAATTCCTGTATGCTTTATTTTCAAGAACAATCCCATTCTGTCAGCATTTTCTTGAAACTGTATACCTACACTTGGGGAAAAGCCCCAATTGACCGAGCTTCCAGAAGGAATATTTTTGGCAAAACCAATATAAGTAGGATCTATCTGCGTTTCGTAACTGGTGAAATAAGCACCAGTTTCTAGTCCCAAGAATGGTTTAATAAATTTCTTGCTATAAAGATAATACTCTGCTCCGAAAGATACAGGAACAACATCTTTGTAGTAATAGCCATAAATTTTTGTGCTATAATCAAACCGAGATTGTACCGCTAAGGCGACCCTCATTTTATTAATCCCAGAATAAGCTGTTAATTTTAGCTTTTCAGAAAGGTGCTTTCGTAGGCTGATATCTAAACCCGAACCAGAATAACTGCCATCGTCACCAAAAGTTGGTTCTGTTACATAACTAATTCCCGTGCTGACTTGGATTTGCGCTTGAAGGAAAAGAGGGAAGAATATCAAAATAAGTAACAGTTTTTTCATATTCAATTCGGTTTATATACAATAACGAATATACAACTTTTTTATATTGCTAGTCTTCTGACTGTCAATTATTTGAGAGCTTATCTTGAAATTTCTTCATATAAAACTGAAAAAGAGAAAAGAAGAGGTAGTTACTAGCGGTAGATATGATTAATTTTAAACGATTAATTACGGTCTAATAAGTTTTTGTTTTCTCCAGTTAATGTTTTCACCATGCTGAAAAACGATTTTGAATATCAATTTATTAAGCCTGATGTGTTGCTTTCAGACTACGTTGATTATTTTTGGTTGGTTGCCAATCATTCTGAAAATGATAAACAGATTATTGTTTTACCTGACGGCAGGGTCGATATTTTATTTTCCTATTCAGCTTCCGAACCTTTCCATGTTGTTCTTTTGGGCTTAGAAAGTCAAGCTACGCAAACAACATTTGCCAGCCAAACAGTCATTTTTGGTGTTAGCCTCAAACTCTTAGCTATTGAATATTTACTTCATACTAGTATTTCTTCTTTACTCGATGATGTTCAAGTTTTGCCCACTAGCTTCTGGGAATTTAAACAAGAAGATTTAAGCAACTTTGAGCTTTGTTGCCAAAAAGCCACGCATAAAATCAGTCAATTGATAAAAGGCAATATTGACAACCGTAAACGGAAACTATTTGGGTTAATCTATTCCTCAAAAGGCTCAATGAATATCACTACATTATCTGAGGAAGTAGCTTGGAGTAGCCGACAAATAAACCGATATTTTAATCAAACCTTTGGTATCTCTTTAAAATCCTACTGTAATATCCTACGCTTCAGGGCTTCGTTTACACATCTGAAAGAAGGAAAGCTTTTCCCAGAACAAAACTTTACTGATCAGGCACATTTTATTAAAGAGGTAAAAAGGTTTTCGGGAGTAGTACCGAAAGAGTTGAGCAAAAATAAAAACGACCGATTTATACAATTTTTAGCACTACCACCTGAATAGCTTTGTAGCGTATTTAAAACAAGCTATCAAAATGTTAATCAAAGATAAAAAAATCGCAATTGTTGGAGGTGGTCCTGGCGGACTCACCCTTGCTAGACTTTTACAAATGAAAGGGGCTGATGTAAAAGTATATGAAAGAGATGCTAATAGAAATGTAAGAGTACAAGGGGCGACTTTAGACCTTCATTTGGAATCAGGACTTAGAGCCTTAGAAGAAGCAGGTTTAATGAATGCCTTTAAAGCAAATTATAGGCCTGGGGCAGATAGAATCCGTGTCTTAGACGAGCATGCAAAGATTTTCTATGACCAACACGCAGGAGAGAGCATCGAAGCTTTTGGAGAAGAATGGTTTAGACCAGAAATAGACCGTGGTCCACTAAGGGAAATCCTATTAGATTCCCTACAAGCTGATACTGTTGTATGGGATAGTCATATTTTATCTCTTGAACCGATAGCAAACACATGGAAATTAGTTTTTCAAAATGGTAATATTGCCATCGCTGATATAGTTATCGGTGCAGATGGTGCAAACTCTAAAATCAGACCTTTTATTACGCCCATTAAGCCTTTTTATTCAGGCATAACAGCCCTAGAAGGTAATGTTTATGATTCAGCAAAAAATGCTCCTAAGATTCATGAGCTATTAAAGGGAGGAAAAATATTTGCCTTTGGTGATGCTAAAACATTGATAGTAAGTGCAAAAGGAGATGGCAGTTTAGCTTTTTACACAGGCTGTAAAATGGATGCCACTTGGGTAAAAGACAGCGGTATTGATTTTACCGATAATAAACAAGTGTTAGACTGGTTTAAAAACGAATATGCGGCATGGGATGCTATTTGGCAAGAATTATTTGAATATGATAAAGGTTACTTCATCCCAAGACCATTATATTGTATGCCTTTAGATCAAACTTGGGACGCAAAAGCGAATATAACGATGCTTGGAGATGCGGCACATTTAATGCCCCCTTATGCTGGCGAGGGTGTCAATATGGCCATGTTGGATGCAGTAGAATTAAGCGAGGCTTTAACTACTTCAGCATATCCAACGATACAATCAGCCATTGCACATTATGAAAAACAGATGTGTTTAAGGTTTGCGGAAGTAGCACAAGAAACCTTGAATAATACCGATTGGATGCATTCTCCAAATGGTTTGCAGATAATGCTAGATATGTTTAATGAAATACCAAGTTAGTCACTAAAACTGGTCGTGGGTTTTCCACGACCTAATACTATCAAAAGAGTGTGGTGCTTAATCCTCAAGAAATGATTAACTTGTAACTAGATAATCAGCAATTGATTTATATAGATATGAACCTACAAGAATATACTAGTAAACGAATCATGGTACCTGCTGAATTCGAAGATATTTTTTCTCATTTTTATCTCGCTGAAAATAAATCAGCACAGGACATTCATAAAACACTGGTTCCAAGCTTCCAAACTATTATGGTTTTTAGTTTTGGTGTGCCAATATGTTTTAATACTAAGCAAAACACGAACATTGAGATTGATAAGTGTATTATTTTAGGACCAATAAAGCAGCCTATTGAATATACATTACCAATAGGATCCGAAATGTTAGTTATCAATTTCAAAGACGATGCCTTCTACCGTTTTTTCGGACAAGTAATACTATCCGACCATTTGCCTATTAATCCAGATGATTTACTCAACGAAAATTGTTTTACAAACCTTTGGGGTTTGCTTAAAAATACTGACAAAACTAAACGTATCGATTTAATACTAGATTTTTGTAAACCATACTTACAAACAAGAGAAAAAACATTTGAGCACTTTACCTCCTTACAAAACGATTACACGGTTTTGAATCCAATCAAAATCATTGCACAAGAAACCAATCAAAGCGAAAGAACTGTACAACTCAATCATAAAAAATACTTTGGATACACTGCCAAAGAAAAAAGCCGTTATCAGAAATTTATAAAGGTTATTGAACTACTACAAAATCAACGTACAAAAACAGATTGGTTTACTATCATTGAAATAGGTGGTTACTACGACCAAAGTCAATTGATTCACGATTTTAAGCACTTTCTTAATCTTTCACCAAACCAATATCTTAAGTTTCAAGAAGATATTTGCCAATCAGAACCTAAGTAGGCATTTCGTTTTCTTACAATTTTAGGCTAATACGGCTCGCTACCTTTGTTTCATAAAATTATCTAAAAAATAAAACAATGAAACATCTTATTATTTATGCCCATCCTAATAAAGCGAGTTTAAATCATCTTTTTAAACAAACTGTTGAACAAACCCTGACACAACACAATCATGAAGTTGTAGTCAGAGATTTATATGAACTTAATTTTAATCCCGTACTTTCTCTTGAAGACATGGCTGGTCAACGCAAAGGCACTGTAAACAATGATGTAAAGCTTGAACAAGAGTTTATCTCATGGGCAGACGCCATTACGTTTATTTATCCTATTTGGTGGACAGGTATGCCTGCCATTATGAAAGGCTATATCGACCGTGTTTTTAGTTATGGTTTTGCTTATCGCTATGATCAAGGCGTACAAAAAGGATTATTGAGTGGAAAATCTGCCTACATCATAAATTCTCATGGAAAGTCGAGTGCTGAATACGAAAAAAATGGTATGGACAAAGCGTTATCACTAACTTCCGATAAAGGCATTTACGAATATTGTGGTTTTGAAATAAAACAACATTTCTTTTTTGACCAAGCCGACCGTAACACACCAGAAAAAGTCAACAACTGGACATCACAGATAATTACCACTTATTCAAAATAATAACACTTGAAATTATGTATCATACCACATTACTCAATGTCGTATAAGACCTTAAATTTCTATTATTTCAAGACTTTCAGCATAATAAAAATGATTTAAAACCATTTCTAATGCCAGCTCTATGGCTTTGTTGATGGGGTATTGTTCTTGAGACAGCGGATAGTCTATCGCTGAAAGTTTTGAATGGTAATAACTTATTTGTGGCACTAGCATTCCAGCTTCTGCTTGTTGAGTAAGCTCCTGATAAGCTACAGGATAGGCAGCTTTAATTTCTTTACAAGTAACCATTTCTGGCTTGTTTTCTTTGTTTCGGCGAAAAGAGAAACCAAAAAGGCGACAAATCATGGCTCGATAAGTATAATCGCTACAACCTCCATTGTTTAAAGGAGTTAATGCAGGTTTATACAACATACAAATAGCTGTTTGGGGATTGGCTATCAGCTCATTATAAAAAAGCTCGGCTTTGTTTTCCTGATAAAGATGATAGGCAAAGGGAAGAAGTTCTAAGATAGTTGCCCCAACATTTGGCGACTTACAACAATTGGAACAGCCACTCAAACACGACAGTCCACTTTTTGCTTGTAAATTAGCCAAATCGGCATTTAGTTCGGTATAAAAATTTGTTACAGCATTTACTTTTTCTACTAGCCTCATTCCGTTTCTCCCTTGGGGTTAAAAATATTTAACCCTATACGTATATTTACGGAAAGCTCTGGCTACGATGTAAGGTAGGTAGAATAGCTGGTAATTCAAGTTTATTAAAATTATAAGGAGTGTTTAAAAAATAATAGTTCATCTCACGGAAGATTATATAATACATATCTTTTCAAACAGTAGGAATTCGTTGTCCATCAATCATAAAAAAAACGGTCTAAATTAGTTTAGACCGTTTTTTTATGATTTTAAAAATCAATATCATTACTTTAATACATAAGCCAAAGCCTCCTCGTTTTCAGTAATCCATTCTGTAATTTCTGTCACAATTTGTTTTATCGAAATTTCAGGTTTCCAGCCCGTCAAAGCCGTTACTTTCGTATTGTCTGTTATATATAAACGAATATCAGCAGCACGGTTTTCTGCTACTTTGCTAATTGGAATGGTTTTACCAGTTACCTCTTGGCAAATCTGAGTAAGTTCTTGTAAAGAAGCACTTACTTCAACACCTCCTCCAGCATTCAGAATTTCACCGTTTACAGTATCAATGTTATGAAGTTGGAAATCAATCAGTCTGTATAAATCTTTTACGTGTAGCATATCACGTGTCTGGCGACCAGAACCGCCATAACCAATATATGCCAATTGCTGTTGCCAATAATGTTTAGCTACCCACAGCACCATCACACCTTGGTCTATTTTCCCCATTTGCCATGGACCCGTCAGCACGCCACAACGATTGATGACGGTTTTCATGCCATAAAATTCGTTGTATTCATGAATCATCAATTCAGACGCTAGTTTAGTAGCCCCGTATAATGACCTTGCACCATCCAATGGGAAGTTTTCAGCTATCCCTTTTGATGAAACCCCACCGACTGATTGTTCATCTGACAACACAAAACGAGTCTCAGCTTCTTCAAAGTTCAGTTTTTCAATGGCTTTGATAGGATAAATTCTACTGGTAGATAGGAAAATAAACGCTGCACCACATTTTTTGGTATAGTTCAAACAGTTGATTGTTCCTACCAAATTTGTATTGATTAAGTAATCAGGCGTGCCTTCCAAACCTGCTAATACAGAAGGTTCAGCAGAAGATTCAATCACAAAATCAACCACTGGCAATGCATCAAAATCTTCTTTATTACGGATATCTCCGTGAACAAAAATGGCTCCTGCTTTGGCTAAACGAGGTAAATTAAGTTCAGAGCCTTTGCGTTTTAAATTATCCAAACAGATTACCTCATAAGTAGGATAATTCGTTTTAATATTAATAGCCAGAGAAGAACCAACAAAACCTGCTCCGCCAGTGATAAGAATTTTCAAAATATCTAGATTTATAATTATAACTTACTCTACTCTTTTTAATACAACATTTTCAACGGGACGGATAATCAATGGTACTTTTTCTACTTTTACCGCACTGGTATCCAATCCAAACCATTTATCTTCCGAAGGTGTAAAGTCTTTAATAAAGAAATAAGCCTTCATGATTAAGCCTTCCAGCAATGATAATTTGTTATCAAACGATAGGAATTTTTCTAATACTACAAATCGGAAATCGCCAATGACATTTTGTTTGTTCAATGACTCATAACGAGAGGTAATATCCACTTCTCCTTTTTTCACCATATCCTCCACAACCTTTCTGAAATAAAGATTAATACGTTGCTCTACTCTAAAACCTAATCTGAAGTTTACTTTAATTACGTCGTCGGGTTCTATCACGCTTACTTTATATTCCATTGTATACGGATCATCCATTGTATCTACGTGGACAAACCAATAAATATCTGCTCTTTTAGGGCGTTTTTGGAAGATAGAGTAAATAATTTTCGATTCAATTTCGCTAGTTCGTGCCGCATTCGACATAAATACTAAATGGGTAGCATATTTAGGAATACTCATATCTTGGCTCAGTTCCTTCAAGGGTTCTATATAATCTGCCAGTTTTACGTATTCTGTCAATCGCATTTTAATGATATTCGCCCTAAACCAAATCACCATCAAAGCAATAATAGCGGAGGCAATAAATAGCGAAACATATCCACCATGTACAAACTTACGAAGATTGGCTATCAAGAATGCCCCTTCTATGGCTACGTAAACTATGATAAATCCGACAATCCACCACATATCAATTTTGCGTGTATGTAGGTAATACGCCATCAATGCGGTAGTCATCAACATCGTCAGGGTGATAGCCAAACCATAGGCAGCTTCCATATTAGCAGACTCCTTAAACCATAGCACAACACCAACGCAACCTAACCATAAGAAAATATTCATACTTGGCACATACAACTGTCCTTTTTGGTCTGAGGGATAATGCAAGCGAACCTTAGGCCAAAAGTTCAAACGGATGGCTTCTGAAACTAACGTAAATGACCCCGATATTAAAGCCTGACTAGCAATCACTGCCGCGGCTGTAGCAATAACAATTCCCCAAATCAAGAAATCTCCAGGCATTAATTCAAAGATAGGTTTACGCCCATTTAAAAGTTCTCCGTTATGAGAAATCAGCCAAGCACCTTGTCCGAAGTATTGTAACAAAAGGGCTATTTTAACAAAAATCCAGCTAACCCTGATATTGCCTCGTCCACAGTGTCCTAAATCTGAATACAAAGCTTCTGCTCCTGTTGTACATAAAAAAACTGCTCCTAGTAACCAGAAGCCACTTTCGCCACCATGTGAATTTGTCAGCAAATCATAGGCATAATAAGGAGACAAAGCTTTTAGTACTGTCCAGTCTTTCGCAATCCACAGAATCCCAAAGAAGCCCAACATAGAGAACCAGACTAGCATAATAGGGCCAAAGGCTCTACCTACTACCTTCGTACCGAAAATTTGGAACATGAATAATCCCGTAATAATAGCCAATACGATAGGTACCGTTTGGAGGTCAGGATATATTTTCAGTAATCCTTCAATAGCAGAAGCTACTGAGATAGGTGGTGTAATAACACCATCTGCCAACAACGTTGATGCTCCGATAACTGCTGGGAAAGTCAACCACTTAGCATGACGCCTCACCAAAGCGAAAAGGGCTAAGATGCCGCCTTCACCACGGTTATCTGCTCGAAGAATTAGGATTACATACTTGAAGGTGGTTTGCAGTGTTAATGTCCAAAAAATACACGAAAGCCCACCAAGGACTGTTCTTTCATCTATTGGCACATTCCCAATAATTGACTGCATTACGTAGAGAGGTGAAGTACCAATATCACCATAAATAATTCCCATCGCTACCAGCAGACCTGCTGCGGTGGCTTTGTCCATACTTTTATGTTCCATAAAAAGGAAGCCATTGTAACATTGATTATTACAATTTTTTGTTGGTTAAGTAAAATTTATTCAAAATTTGGCAAATTATTGTCTGTATTGCAAGCAAATATAATACCTCTTCTGGATTATTTACATTATTCAAAAAAAGACCGCTCATTTCTGAGAAGCCTTTTTATAAATTTAGTTCCATTTCTAAGTTATTTTTTCTCTATTCTTCATAATAATAACCAAAAATAATATCCATTTCATCTTCGGAGGTTAAGCCAAATGAGATCGTTTGGCTAGACGTATTATTATAAGTAACCACCGACGTGAGTCCCTCGCCTTTTTTCAAGGCTATCGGTGTGGTATAATTAATCATCGCTGGATGTTCCCAGTCGGTACTCTCATATACTACTTCCCCATTTCTTGTACCTCCCAATATTTTTATGACAAACTTTTGTCCATATTTATGATTATGGGATGTCAAGGCTACTACTTTTACATCTGCACTAAACTTAAAATCTTTCGTAACGGTAGTAACTGTTTTGGCGGGCAAGCTAAAACTGGTATTATTAAAGTCAATCGTTTTTACAACATTTTTCACTTTTGATTTATCTACAGTATAAAGATTTACATTGTTTTCACCAAAGTGGAAATCAGTCGTTTTGTTGAAATAATGTGGATTTAAGTCAACCGTCATGCCTGCTGGTAATAACAAAGCCGTTCCTTCGGGAAAAGTATATTCCTGACTAGCATTTGTTCCTCCGCCCAGAAACACATGGTTAGACATCTGTAAGGCTGTCGCTAAATTCAAGGTGTTATCTGAGTTTCTTAAATCTCTAATAGTATTGATGGTTGGTAAATTACTCGGTGTTTTATCTCTAAAATCGTATAATACCATGTGGTGGCTATTGGTACGAGACTGAAATTTCAAACGGTTTACGTATATATCAGTAGTATTACCTACAGCCTTACGTACAAAAATCTCTCTCTCAAAATTGGGTTGAATCGTAAATTTTTCTACCTGCATCTGATACCCCGCAACGCCTTCTTGTTGAGGCGTTTGCATGGTTTTAAAATCATCGCTACTAGAAACACTCGGTGTTTTATCATCCAATAATGTTTTATCTACCACATCTCCAGTTTTAGGAGCCCCTGCTTCAATCCAGCGACGAACGAATTCTATCTGACCCACTGTAAGGGCAGTTCCACCCAGAGGCATTGGCGAACCATATTGTTTACCGCCATGATGTGATACATCCCAATTGAGTTTATGGTAAAATAAGCTTTCTAAAGATTTGTAGGGCTTTACTCTCAGGTGCCCGTCTGCCTTAGAAAGTTCATTTTTAGGTACAACTCCTACTAAATTAGCAAAGGCTACTGATTTTTCTAAGACTAATCCGTGTTGAGCATAAGTGCCGTCTGAAGTAGAAGCATGACAACCTGAAGTAGCACAAGTGGGCGTAATGATTCTATCTTGGATTAAGCTAAAGCTTGATGTTTCAGCGACAGGTTGGTTATCATCTATCGCTTTTTTTGAACATGCTGTTATCAGCAGAAAGCCACTTGCTAAGATGATAATTCCTTGGTATATATACTTTTTCATGATTATTTTTGTTAGAGTTCTCTACTTGGACATCGCTGATAAAGATAGTTTATTTTATCTTGTCAAGATAACGCAAAAGATAGTGATTTATGTTGAGATTTTATCAGCTTTCACCAAAGAGCTTTTAATCTGTAGCACAAGTTTCTAACTCGTGCAAGATTACGCCTATGCAACTTTTCTTATGAAATGAGCATCTTTTACAGTAAGGGGTAAAACTTTCAACTAACAATACCGTTTATCAAAAAACAATAGTTACTTTGTCAATAAATCTATTAATTGTTTCTTTTTACAAAATCCAACCTACTTCGCATGAAAAACCTTAGGTTATCTCTGCTGGGAGTCGTGTTATCGCTATTTCTAAACACTCTCGCATTTGCTCAAAAAACTTTTGACTGGAAAACAGCTTCTGCTGCTGGTTATACTTACAAGTACGTAAGTAACGACCCAATGAAAGCTCGTTTTTACACATTGCCTAACGGACTGACTGTAATCCTTAGCGAAAACCACAAAGAACCACGTATTGCGGCATTAATTCCTACACGTGCGGGTTCAAACACTGACCCTAGAACTAATACTGGACTTGCCCATTACCTAGAACACATGTTGTTTAAGGGAACTGACAAATTTGGTTCATTAGACTGGTCAAAAGAAAAACCATTGCTAGACCAAGTGGATGCATTGTACGAAAAGTATAATAAAACTACTGACTCGGCACAACGTAAAGCTATTTACAAAGAAATTGACCGTGTGTCGGGCGAGGCAGCTAAGTTTGCTATCGCTAACGAATACGATAAAATGATGGCTTCGATGGGTGGACAGGGCACTAATGCTTTTACTTCTTATGAGCAAACTGTTTATACAGAAGACATCCCTGCAAATGCTATCGACCGTTTCTTGAAATTACAAGGCGAGCGTTTCCGTAATCCTATCTTACGTATTTTCCACACAGAATTAGAAGCTGTTTACGAAGAAAAAAACCGTAGCCTTGACAACGATGGCTGGAAAATTTATGAAGCCAGAAATGCTGCATTGTTCCCAACGCATAATTATGGACAACAAACTACTATCGGTACGATTGAACACTTGAAAAATCCTTCATTGGTTGAAATCCGCAATTACTTCAAAAAATATTATGTGCCAAACAACATGGCTATTATTATGGTGGGAGATTTCAATTCGGATGTTTTAATCAAGAAAATTGAGGCTTCTTTCAAATACATGGTTAGCAAACCAATTGCTGAATACAAGCCAGCTCCTGAAGCACCCATTACTGCCCCTTTAGTACGCGAAGTGTTTGGCCCTACGCCAGATGCCCTTACTATTGCTTGGCGTTGGGCGGGTGCATTGAATACTAAAGAAAAAATTGTTGGTACAATCGTAGATGAATTGATGTCGAACTCAAAAGCAGGTTTGATAGATTTGAATTTAGTGAAAGCCCAAAAAGTATTAAGAGCAAGCTGTAGCCCAGAATGGAACAAAGACTATTCAGTTTGGCAAATGACGGGCTCTCCTAAAAAAGATCAAAGCCTTGATGATGTAAAATCATTGCTTTTAGGCGAATTAGATAAATTGAAGTCGGGTAATTTTGACGAATCTATTATCAAAGCTATTGCTGCCAACTATAAATTAACGGCTATTCAGGGTTTAGAAAACAATTCTTCTCGTGCTTATAAACTTTTAGAAAGCTTTGTGTTTGATAAATCAAACAAGTGGGATAAGGATGTTGCGATAAATGATGCTTTAAGCAAAGTAACCAAACAAGAAGTAATGGATTTCGCTAAGAAATACTGTGGTGATGGTTACGTGGTTGTTTACAAACGTAAGGGTACTGATCCTAATATTTCAAAAGTTGATAAGCCTGCGATTACGCCAGTGGAAGTAAACCGTGAGGCACAATCTGATTTTTTGAAAGATGTAAACACAACGGCGATGTCGAACATCGAACCAAAATGGTTGGATTTCAACAAAGACATTAAAAAAGGGGAAATTGGTGCCTTGGAAGCCCTGACGGTAAAAAATACAGATAATGACCTTTTCCGTTTGAGCTACCGTTTTGATATGGGTTCTTGGAATAGTAAAGTATTGCCTATTGCCCTTCAATATTTACAATTTGTAGGTACAGACAAAATGAATGCTGAGCAAATCAGTACAGCATTTTATCGTTTGGCTAGTAGCTTCAATACCTCTTATACCGACCACCATATTACTTTGGGAATGTCAGGCTTGAACGAAAACTTTGCTAAAACAGTAAGCCTTTTTGAAGATTTATTGACTAAATGCAAGAAAGATGATGCCGCTTTAGAATTACTAAAAGGCAGATTATTGAAACAAAGAAATGATGCTAAATTGAACAAAGGAGCCATCTTGCAAGGATTGGCTACTTATGCTTCGTTTGGTGCTAAAAACCCAAGAAATGCCTTACAGTTTACGGATGCAGAACTGAAAGCATTGAATGCGGATGACTTAATTAGCTTCTTGCACGATTTGTTCTCATACAAACATACAATCATATATTATGGGCCAAAAACAGTGGAAGAACTGGCTGTGGCTTTAAAAGGTGCTCACCAAATTAATAGTACTTTCAAGGCAGATTTACCTTTAGTGGCAGATTTCAAAATGGAGTCGCCAACTAAGCCAGTTGTATTGTTTACTGATTATGACATGGTTCAGGCAGAAATCAACTGGGTTCGTCCTACGATTGCCTTTAGTGCAGCCGAAACACCTATCGTAGAGTTATACAACAACTACTTTGGTGGAGGGATGTCTTCTATCGTTTTCCAAACTATTCGTGAATCTAAAGCGTTGGCTTACTCAACGTATGCGTATTATCAGACACCAAATATCAAGGATGAAAAATATCGCATGATTGCCTACATTGGTACACAAGCAGATAAAATTCATGAGTCTATCGCTGGTATGGATGAGTTGTTGAACGATTTCCCATCGTCTGAAAAGAACTTGGAAACAGCTATAGCGAGTATGAAAAAGAATTATCAAACTGAGAGAATTACGCAGGATAATATTATTTATACTTATCTAAGTGGACTTGATAAAGGCGTAACTACAGATGAGCGTCAGGCTATTTATAAGGCTTTGGATAAATTAAGCTTAGATGATTTAAAGAAATTTCAGGATACTTTATTAGCGAAAAAACCATATGCAATGTGTGTGGTGGCTTCTGAGAAAAAAGTAAACTTAGATACTTTGAAAAAATACGGAGAAGTTAAGAAATTGACTTTAGAAGATGTATTTGGATATTAATTAAGCAATTAGCTGTAAGCAGTAAGCTTTAAGCATAAGCAATGATAAATCAAAGCTTACTGCTTATAGCCTACAGCTTACAGCTAATTTTATACTCTACACCCTTATGACACAGCACCTTGAAACAGGCAAAAAAGCCGAAGACATTGCCGCCAGTTTTCTACTTGAAAAAGGCTATCAAATCCTCCACAGAAATTACCGCTATGGGCGGGCTGAGATTGATTTAATTGTTCGAAAAGGAATCTTCTTAGTATTTGTCGAAGTAAAATCCCTCACTAATACAAAATTTGGAATGCCCGAAATTGGCGTAAACAAACATAAGGTTGCAATGATAACCAAGGCTGCCGACTTTTATGTGTATAAAAACAATTGGCATCAACAGATTCGCTTTGATATTGTATCAGTTGTTTTTAAAAGCAATACTTTTGAAGTAACGCATTTTGAAGACGCATTTTATTAATTTTTCAGTAGCACGAGTTTTCAAGTCGTGAAAAATAATGACGACTTGAAAACTCGTGCTACTGAAAGAATAATTGCGCTATTCTTAGGATAGCATGAAAATGCTTATCTTTACCTATAAAAATAAATATATTCATATTTTCGTTTATAAGGATAACCATTTCATATTGATGGCATGAGGGTATTGAATAATGCCCCGTGTGATTTACAATTCTGTTGATTCCATGCTTATTTTTTCACCCATAAAAATGAAGTCTATCGTTTTCTTTTTAATAGTTATATTTTCGTTTGCTTTCAGGATAACATTTGCTCAAACTGATGAATTCAAAACAAAAGCAAAACCAAAAACTGATAGTTCGGCCAAGAAAAAAGGTGGACTATTGGGTGGATTAATACAGTCGGACATATTAGATAATGTTAAAAATGCGAAGAAATCGATTGATGATAATAAAGAAGAATTTAAAAAATTAGGCAATGATGTTGATGCTTTAACGGCCGATTTAGGCTTGAAAATCCATAAATCTAAAAAGAAAAGTAAAGCCAAGAAAAAGCCAAAAGACGAATACGAAGACATAAAATTTGAAATACGCATTGGTGAATATGGGTCTGGAGTAAGATTGACTGTAGAGGAAATTCATGTATTGCGAAACCCTGACGAAGCCGAACCAAGCATTTATGCTAAGGAGATTTGGTGGTATGACCCTAAACTCAGAAGGGTAACGAACGTGCCTAGAAAAGATAAAAACTACGGAGAGGTTTGTCATGGCCCTTATAAAAAGTATGTAAATGATGAGTTGGTTGAAGAAGGCTCGTTTTATGTGGGTGTAAAAGATGGACGTTGGGAAACTTATAACCAAGACTATATCCTGTTATCGAAAGAAAAGTACAAAAGAGGTTTTTTAGCAGATTCAAAGGTTAGCTATTACGATAAGGCTGAAACAAAAATCAAAGAAGTAATTCCTGTACGATTCAATAAAGTAACGGGCGATTATCGCTCTTTTTATGAAGGTGGACAGCTAAAAGAAGAAGGCAAATTTGATGATAGTATAAAAGTAGGTCGTTGGCGAGAATACCATCAATTCGGAGCAATGGGGCGTTTAAAAAAAGAGACTTTATACGCAAAAGATAAATTTGATAATTCCGAAGCAGTAGTGCTGCAAGAGCGAGACAACAAAGGAAAAATTATCTACGAAGCTCCTAAAGCGAAGAAGAAACCAGAGGATGAAGAAGAGAATTGATAGGGTTTAGGAGTTTAAAGAGAAAAATGTCCATAATACGGTACTTAGACTTATGTACTACTGAGCACCAATAAGTGCACAATCAATTGATAATCAAAAATTTATCACTAGGGAGGGACTTAAGTCCCTCCCTAGTGATAAATTTTCACGTTAATGTATACTCATAAACTTTGAACGCTCATAACCCCTAAACCTTCTTAGCAGGATTGCCAAATACCGTTTCACGTGCCTTGATGCTTTCTACTACTACCGAGCCTGCACCAATTCTTGCTCCTTTACCAATTTTTACGCCTGCTACAATCGTTACACCTGAGCCGATAAATACATTATCGTCAATAGAAACGCCTGCTCCAATGATGCTTCCTGCTCCGATTTGAACGAAATTACCAATTTTAGCATCATAGTCAACAATTACACGACTGTGTAATAAATTATGACTGCCGATTTCAGCACGGGCATTGATAATAGTTCCCGCAGAAATCAAGTTGCCATGTCCGATAGTTGCTGTTAATGCAATAGCTGTTTGTTCATGAATAGCATTTACTGGCTGAACCTTTTTATCGTCATGAAGCATTTCCACTAAATTCTGACGCACTTTCAACTCGTCGATAGCAATAAATACTTCACATCTTTTCCCGATAAGTTTAGTATAATCTTCATCGTCAGTACTACCCATCACGATTACATCGTCTATTTCGGTATTGTGCAATTCCTTGTTGTCATCTAAAAAAGCATAGACCACAACATTATTTGTTTTGAAAATATCAAGGGCGACAGCTCCTAAACCACCTGCACCTAAAATCATTACTGGATTCTCCATAATTTTCTCGATTGAAACATCGAGCTACAATTTTACTCCGTTATTTATTTTATAAATTACTTTTCCGTCTTTTACTAATTCAAATTCAGCCTTTTGCCCTAAACTTATTTCTTGGGTGGCACTAAATATTAACCCTGTAGCATCTATTTCGTCTGTTCCAAAAAACACTGACATATCGCCAATTTCTTCAATTACTGAGCTTTGCGTAAAATAGTCTCTTCCTTTTACGGGTCTTTCGTTTCTATTAATCGCAATATCTGCTTGATAAGTAGTATTTCCTTTTTTGATAGTAACATTTCTGATGATTAAATCATAAATCACTTTATCGTTTACAGGAATGGCTTCATATTCGCTAATATCTTCTTTTTCATACGATTTATCTGCAATCATCTGCAAACCAGTAAGGATAGCAACGAAATTCAGTTGACGAATATACTGTTTCTCAGGGTCATTTTTAAAACCTCCAGATTCTATCAAAATCAAGGTAGAACCCCATTTTTGAATATTATCACCAAAAGCACGAGGCTCGAAATCAGAAGGCCATTTCCCTATAGCATTCGGAATAAATGGCTGTAAAGCATGATTCATTCCTACGATAACCAACATCGCTTTCTTTCGGGTTTCGTTTACTTCTTGGGCTTCGTTATAGGCCGTTGCCAAAAACGAAATAGTAGCCAAATTCCCCGTTTTGCCTGCGGAATATCGCCTGCCTTTGTCATGAAGATTAAAAGCAAAATCTGGCTTTAAGTCAAACACTAGTTTTTTCAACAACGCTCCTTCTGGTGTTTGTAGTGCCAACGCATCACGGTTCATATCAATGCCCAATGCTGTATAGCGACTCCAAGCTTCTGCCCCGTCAGGATTTAACATCGGAACGAAATAAAAAGTGCATTCTTTCAATAAGTCTGTTCGTAATTGATCTAATTGCTGGTCATCGACACCCGAATTTGTTCTGTTTTCCAAGAAATTAAAAATATCCATCAAAGCCATCGTAGCCGTTGCTTCATCTCCATGCATCTGCGACCAAAGCAATACTTTCGTTTTTCCTGTACCACATTTTATCAAATAGATATCCCTTCCTTCACTAGAGAGGGTGGCTTTAGAAACATCAAATAATGGATTGACTTTTAGTCGCTCAATGTTGGCGAGCAAAGTCTGATGACCGAACCTACGCTTGGTAATACTTTGTTCCTTAAACACCTCATGATATCCATGAAGCATTTCTCCTAAATTTTGAGCATAGTTTGCTGATATTGAATTCATAATAAACATCACATAAAGTACTAAAATCTTTTTCATGGGACTTGGGCTCGAAAGTTTATAAAAACTCTTCATTGGGTACTTTATATTTATTTACCCCTATTTTCTGAGCAGTATAAATGCCTGAATGACCAGAAAACACATAGGCCATTATACAAGCAATCGCTAAATAAATGGCAGACTGTGCCCCAAACAATTCAATCCCCATTAAAGTGCAAGCAATAGGCGTATTAGAAGCCCCCGCAAACACTCCGACAAAGCCCATGCCTGCCAGTAAAGCCAGAGGAAGCGGTATAAAACTAGTCAACGCATTGCCCATCGTGGCACCGATATAAAACAAAGGAGTAACTTCTCCACCCTTAAAGCCCGACCCTAATGTTAACGAAGTAAAGAATATTTTGGCTAAAAAATCATAAAAAGGTAACTTTTCAGTAAATGATGCTACAATAATAGGTACGCCCAAGCCATTGTATTTTGAAGTACCTACCAGCCAGAAACACAAAGCCAAAAGTACTCCGCTAATTACGGGTCTTAAAGGAGGATATGAAATATTGGCTTTGAATACATTGCTCCAAAAATGTGTACTTTTAGCAAAGAGCATACCGACCAAGCCAAATAGAATTCCTGCTAACATCGACCATAAGATGGATAAAATTGCCAAATGAGGTTCTGATAAAATAGGGTAATGTGTATGCCCCACATGCCATAATTCCTGACAGGTATAGTCAGCCAATAATGCCGCAAAAAGACTTGGCAAAAGCGCATCGTATCGTATTTTACCAATAAAGGCAACCTCCAAAGCAAAAATAGTTCCTGCTAGTGGCGTTCCAAAAACAGAGGCAAAACCTGCACTTACCCCCATCATTAACAGGATTTTGCGGTCATCATCATTTAGTTTGAGTGGCTTTGTCAGCGTATCTGCAATCGCTCCACCCATCTGTACTGCTGTTCCTTCCCTTCCAGCCGAGCCACCTACAAAATGTGTAATGATGGTAGTAATATAAATCAGCGGCATCATTTTGAAAGGAACGATTTTATCAGGATGCTGAATTTCTTCAATTAGCTGATTATTCCCTTTGGCTACATCTTGCCCAAAATAATGATAGATAGCCCCCACAGCTAATCCGCCTAGCGGTAAAAGCCATATTAACCACGGATGGTTTTCTCGATAGTGGGTCGTCCAGTCTAACGTTACCAAAAAGAAAGCCGAAGCCGAACCAATAGCCAAGCCAACAATCATTGCTACTAAAAGCCACTTCAAGGTAAATTTCAAAACAAAGAGTTGTTGATTCATTCTACTTTGGGTATCTGTTTACAAACAAAATTACGGAATGTATTTCAAATAGCTTTGCGAAACCCTTGCAACAAATAGTTGATTAATTGTTTTTCATTAGTCTCATTTGCAAAGTACCCTTCCCTAATTTACCCGAAAAAATAATTTTTCAGAAAAATGAAAAAGATTTGAACCTATTTTTAATTTTAATGTTATAACATTAAATGTATAAACATTAATTATCAAAAAACAATATTTAACAATGGCAACTTCAACTTGGGCTATCGACCCTTCGCACTCAGAAATTCAGTTTAAAGTAAAACATTTAGTGATTACTACAGTAACAGGTAACTTCAAAGAATTCAGTGGTTCAGTAGAAGCTGGTGATGATTTTGATGGCGCATCAATTTCATTTGAAGCAAATACGGCTTCAATCAACACCAACAGCGAACAACGTGATGGTCACTTGAAAAGTGCTGATTTCTTTGATGCTGAACAATTTCCAACGTTATCGTTTAAATCAACTTCATTCACAAAAGATGGTGATGATTTTACATTAGTGGGTGACTTAACGATTAAAGGAACTACTTTACCCGTAAGTTTAGCAGTAGAATATAACGGAACAGCAACGGACCCTTGGGGAAATGTAAAAGCTGGTTTTGAATTAAAAGGAAAAATAAACCGTAAAGATTTCGGTTTAGCTTGGAACGCAATCACTGAAGCAGGTAGTGCGTTAGTAAGTGAAGAAGTAAAATTAATCGCTAATGTACAATTAGTGAAACAAGCGTAATATAAGTTTGGAATTGGGAGTTTGGAGGGGGTAGCTTTGTCAACTCTTAAAGAGTTGATAAAGCTGAGAAAGTTGTAGATTGGAGTCTTTTTTTAAATACAATCTCATGGCTAAAAGCTCACAGCTCAAAACTAATTGTTAAATAATAACACAATGGAAACGACTCTAGGAACAGCCGTCAAAAAAACATTATATAAAGCTGGTACTCGTGGACAGGCTGACCACGGTTGGCTGAAAACTCGCTTAACATTTTCATTTGCGGGGTATCACGACCCTAAAAGAGTACATTTTGGTGTGTTGAGGGTCTTGAATGATGACCAGATTGCTGGTGGAAAAGGTTTCGGTATGCACCCACACGATAACATGGAAATCATTACGATTCCGTTGGAAGGCGTGGTTGAACATCGAGACAATCAAGGTAATCATGGCATTATCACGAAGGGCGAAGTACAAGTAATGTCGGCTGGTACGGGCGTTTACCATTCAGAGTTTAATCATTTGAAAGATGAAACGCTAAAATTATTTCAGATTTGGCTTTTCCCGAACAAAGGCAACGTTACGCCTCGTTATGGTCAAATGAAATTCGATGTGGCGGCACAGCATAATGATTTTCAATTATTAGTTAGCCCTATCGAAGCCAATATCCCTAATACCTTGGGTATTCACCAAGATGCATATTTTAGTATGGGAAAATTTGAGGCTGGCCAAGAATTTACCTACAAAATCAATCGTGAAGGCAATGGTTTGTTTATTATGGTTGTAAATGGCAGTGTAAACGCAAGTGGAGAATTGTTAGAATTACGCGACGGTCTAGGCTTAGAAAATATTACAGCGGTAAATTTCAAAACCGAAAACGGTGTTGAATTACTATTGATGGAAGTTCCGATGGAACTTGAATAATTTTGAGGGTTTGTTTTTACCCCGCAGATGGGCGCTGATTTTTTCGCAGATTTACGCAGACAAATAATATCAGCGTAAATCTGTGGTAGTAATCTGCCATATCTGCGGGTAAAAAATAAACAAAACCTAGATTCATTTGGTTAAAAGAATAATTAAAGTAATATTTTTATATCAACTTTAACCTTATAACCTTATTATAATGCTTATCAGATTGGTCTTATTATTCGGCACTTTCCTCTTGATGGAAGGAACAGCATGGTTTACACATAAGTATATCATGCATGGTTTTATGTGGTGTTGGCATCGTTCTCATCATGTACATCATAATGAGGTATTGGAAAAAAACGATTTGTTCGCTATCGTGTTCTCATCTGTCTCAATTATCACGATTGGTTTGGGAAATTTTGTACCTGAATTATGGTACTTGTTTTGGATAGGAATGGGGGTAACCCTATATGGAGTTTTCTATTTTATCTTTCATGACATCATTGTGCATCGTCGGATAAAAATTAAATTTGTGGCAAAACACCCCTATTTGAAACGTATTATGAAAGCACATTATATCCACCACAAAGTACATGAACGAGAAGGCGCAGAAGCTTTTGGCTTTTTGTATGCTCCGAAAAAATATGAAGATACAAGGAAGTAAAAACTAAATTCTTTCGATATTTTCTTCCTTGACAAAATCCATGTTTTGATATTTCAGAAAGACCTGTGCCAGTACAATAATGTCTTCACGACAATAAGAGGCTATTTTAGGTAAATCTTTTTCTTGGTGATAAGTATGATTTACTTTGTCGCCACTGAGTTCACTTTTACTACTTGGAATATCAAAAATACAAGCCAATAAATCTAACGAAATATAGTGCTTTTTATCACCAAATTTCCACATTTCCAAGGTATCAAAATGTGGTATTTCCCAAGGCTTTTTTCCTGAGAGTTGTAACGCTTTAGGAATCTCTATACTATTTACCAACATTCTTCTGCACAAATATGGGTAGTCGAATTCCTTTCCGTTATGCGCACAAAAAGCTAGGTTTGATTTATATTTTTTTTCAATTAAACTCTTAAATTGACTCAAAACCTCCGCTTCATTATCACTACTGATAGACTTTACTTTTAGGCAAATCTCTTGTTCGTCATTCCAATGAAAAAAGCCTAAGCCAATAGATACAATCTTACCAAACTCAGCATAAATTCCAGCACGGTCAAAGTAAAACGCTTCATCATTCAACTCGTTTGGGTTCGTCAAATAACTAGCTTTATGCAACCATAGCGTTTTCATCCTTTCAGAAAGCAAATTGAAATTACTTTCTCCAGAAACGGTTTCTATGTCAATAAACAAAAGACTTTTAGCAAATTTTTGAAAATCCATAATTGTAGGGTAGCTGTGAGTGATGAGCTTTAAGCTATCAGCTTTGTATTTGTAATTGATTAATATTTTAAAATTCGCTCTTTAATCCTTTTCCTAAATGTTTTTGTTGTAATAAATCCTAAAGTCTTAAGTCTGTTGTCTAGCATCCAAAATCAAAGCCTTCAATCCTAAAGTCCTCTAGTCCTAAAGTCTTGAGTAAATCCTTCAGTCTTAAAGTCTTCAAGTCCTAAAGTCTCCCCCAAAAAATTACTCATGCAAGATTCCCTCTAACTCCAATTGTTTAATCCGAATCAAATTTTCTTCGCGAATAGACTCAGGCACAAAAACAAATTTTTTATCAAACAACTGATTACCAATAAAATAACTTACCCAGTATTCATTATTCAAATGAAAAACATCAGGTGTGATTATTTCAACTTTAATAATTCCTTTGGCTGGAACATCCTTATAAAAGTGGCGTAATTGTGACGTCTTTATTTCTGTACCATCAGGATTATGACCATATCCACGAGAATTAACAAAAACATTCGCTAGGTCTACCGACAAACGGTTAATTAAATATACGTCCCATTCAACTTCATTTAGGTCATTTATCTTTCTAGCAATCGCTACTTTTACACCTTCAACATTAGGAAATTCTATATCTTTTTTCATTAAATCTAATAAAGTTGTGTGCCATCAGCTTTCGGTATTCAGCTTTCAGCATTGTATGATTAATAGTCTTTTAAGTAAGGTTATTATTTTAGGCAAGCACATCCGAAAGCTTACTGCCTATCGCTTAAAGCCTCTATTTCAAAAATATCCTGTAAATGCTTCGCCATTCTATTTGAAACTTCCTGAAAGTCTTGAGGCTTTCCAAGTTCTTGTTCAATAGAAGTTACGGCTTTGTCTTCGATGCCACAGGGCACGATGTGTTTAAAATAATTCAAATCAGTATTTACATTCAAGGCAAAACCATGCATTGTTACCCAGCGACTAGCTTTCACGCCCATCGCACAGATTTTTCTTGGATTTTTCTGTTCGACATAATCAATCCAAACACCTGTTAATCCTTGAATCCTTCCTGCATCAATCCCAAAATCTGCACAAGTACGAATCACGCCCTCTTCTAAAAAACGCATATACTTATGAATATCAGTAAAGAAGTTTTCCAAATCAAAAATCGGGTATCCTACCAATTGCCCTTTGCCATGATAAGTAATATCTCCTCCCCTATTGATTTTATAATATTTAGCCTCATAGTTTTCAAGACCCGCTTCATCTAATAACAGATGTTCTGGCTTGCCACTTTTTCCCAAGGTATAAACATGAGGATGTTCACAAAAAAGCAAATAGTTTGGCGTCAGCACCTGACTATCAAGCGCTAAATGTTTGTTATTAAGTTTTACACCCACTATTTCAGCATGGAGTTTCTCTTGATAATCCCATGCAGTTTGGTAATCTATTAATCCCAGATTCTGGAAAATTACAGTTTTATTATGAATCACTTTCTTCTAATTTATCATCTATACTAAGATTAATTAACGATTTCTTAAAGATTAAAGTTTCTTGATGATATGTCTGAAAGCATCTACCATTTGAAGACCTTCCACAAATAACCTTCAAAACTCCTCACTCGAAACTCCATATTCAAAACTCAATAAAGTTTCCTTTAAAATCCACTTCCTTCCGATGAAAAGGGTCAATTAACTTATCAATCAAATCTGCTAGTTTTGCTCTGGTAATGGGCTGATTTTTATCTGGATAGTCTTTCATGATATTAGCAAGATAATCCGCAGGTACTGGTTGGATTTTTGTCAGTATCTCAAAGGCATCATCCGCCACTAATTTTTCTAACAACACTTGTTCGTTAGCTTGCATATTCAAATTCGGAAAGAAGCTTTTTAAGGAGGCAATAACCGCTCCGTTCGTCATTACTGAATCAGGATAAAACCATGTCTGATTCGACCATTTATAGTTTTTACCTTCTCCTTTCAAAATACCCGTTGCTCCTATTCGCTGAATGGCTTCAAAGTTAGGATGGTCGGGCTTTACATCCAAATAAGGCATTAAATAAGCCTTTGCTTTCAATAAATTATCTTGTACTTTTCTAATAGAAACCTCTTTCGGATGGCGTTTTTCTTGTATGGCAATAGCCGCTAAAGTGCCTGCTGCTTGTCCGATACCCATGACAACGGGTTGCAATCGACTAGCACCACTCACCAAATTGGAAACTGAAATAGATTTTTCAGCTACAATCAAATCCTCTACATTATCGGGAATCAGGCTTCCTAAAGGAATATTAAAAGAAGGTACAGGCACAAAATACAAATCTGGTGCATCCTTGTTCTTACCATGATGTTGGTCGATAGGATAATCGCCCACAGCAATACCTGTCCGATACAACGGTTCAGATTGCTCAAAAGGTTTTTCTAAATGATTCATATTGGCTGTTGCCAACCCATGAATCCTACGACTTTCACGATGATAGGGAATCAGTGGTAATTTATCAGCAGTCGGAAATTCATCCGCCAAACCTAACGTATTCCATCCTAATTCTTTTTGCATAAAATACACAAAGTTTAGGGTATGGTCTTTCGCTTTCTGAATCGCTTCTTCCCTTTGCACATCATTCATCTCCACCATGTTTACATAAAAATCATTCCCATTAATGGGCCAATTAATCATGTATTTATCATTTTGCAATTGTCCATAGGTTTTCATCTGCTGACAATCCCACAAACGCTTCATTTGTTTATCCGGACAGAGTTTTTCACAAGCACAGATAAACTCATCTTTGTTGTATGAACTAGGCTTACTAATCGTTATATCTTTGTGGTAATCTTTCAGAATAGCTACATAGGTCAAATCTTGAACGATATGATTAGCTTTTTCTGGTGCAATTCTTTCTTGATAGGTAGCTTGGGCATCCATCCCTACATCGTATTTCACCCCTACTTTTGCAGCAACGTCTCCTAATTCTGTAGCATCTATTAAAATTTTAGCAGTGATTAAAATATCATCTGAAAACGTTAATTGCCAATGCGCTGATTTTTTCTGAATGCTTAATAATTTGACGGACGAAATCACAGAAAGATTTTTTTCTTTGGCACACATCTCTCGCAAAATTTTCTCGCCAACAGAAGGCTCATACATGACCTGACTTACCCATCCAGAAGCTAACGCCTGTTTACTGCCATAGTGTTTTTCAAGTTTTGCTCTGAATTCGTTCCAAAGGCCAGATGGCAAATTATGGTTCCCGTCAATAGCACTAACTCCTGCGGAGGTAAGCATTCCACCAATCCATACGCTTTCTTCTACAATAATCGTCTTCACACCCATTCTCGCTGCCTGAATCCCTGCCATTACGCCACTGGTTCCTCCGCCTACAATCAGCACATCAGTATTGTATTTACTTTTGCCCGCATAGGCATTGAACCAGAAACAACAAAGAGAAAAGAAGATAGAAAGAGTTTTCATGGTTTCTTGGGTTTTATTTCAGACTGGAGGACTTAAAGATGCAAGATATGATTTGTATCACGAGTTTTCAACTCGTGTATGATTGTTTTAACGACTTGAAAACTCATGGTACAAAAAAATCCCTTCTCCTAAGGAAAAGGGATTTTGCCTATCTGATTTATACTTATTTTATTACAAATCTACTGCAACACCATACGCTGCTTCCGCTGCACCTTTTACAGCTTCAGAAATAGTTGGGTGTGGATGAATCGCAGTCATGATTTCGTGAGCAGTCGTTTCTAATTTACGCGCTACCACTACTTCAGCGATTAATTCAGTAACGTTATAGCCAATCATGTGAGCACCCAATAATTCACCGTATTTTGCATCAAAAATTATTTTCACAAAACCGTCTCTTGCTCCAGCTGCTGTTGCTTTACCAGATGCCACGAATGGAAATTTACCAACTTTTATTTCGTAACCAGCTTCTTTAGCTTTCTTTTCGGTTAAACCTACCGAAGCAATCTCTGGTGTACAATATGTACAACCCGGAATGTTTGAGTAATCTAAAGCTTCTACTTTATGACCTGCTATTTTCTCAACACAAATGATACCCTCTGCTGAAGCAACGTGTGCTAAAGCTGGTCCAGGTGTAACATCACCAATAGCAAAATAACCTGGGATGTTAGTTTCGTACCATTGGTTTACTAAAATTTTACCTTTATCAGTAATAATACCAACCTCTTCTAAACCAATGTTTTCAAGGTTAGCAATTACACCTGCTGCTGACAATACGATATCACAATCAATTGAAATATTGCCGTTGGGTGTTTTTACAGAAACCTTACATCCTTCACCAGTAGTATCTACTGTTTCTACAGAAGAGTTTGTATAAATATCAATCCCTAATTTTTTATATTGTTTTGCTAATTCTTTCGAAACGTCTTCGTCTTCAACAGGAACAACGTTTGGTAAAAATTCAACAATCGTTACTTTCGTACCCATTGCTGCATATACATAAGCAAATTCAACGCCGATAGCTCCAGAACCAATAACAACCATTGTTTTTGGTTGATTTTCTAATGACATCGCCTTGCGGTATTCAATTACTTTTACGCCATCAATTGGAATATTTGGTAAAGCTCTTGCTCTTCCGCCCGTAGCAATCATGATGTTTTTAGCATCATACACTGTTACTTTTCCATCTGCAGCAGTTACTTCAACTTTTTTGTTTTTTAAGGCTTTTCCAGTACCCATAATCACATCAATCTTGTTCTTTTTCATTAAGAATTGAACACCTTTTGACATGGAATCGGCAACACCACGAGAACGCTTAATGACTGCTCCAAAATCAGCGTGGGATTCAGAAACCGTGATTCCGTAATCAGCAGCGTGTTTGATGTATTCAAATACTTGTGCAGATTTTAGTAATGCCTTCGTAGGAATACAACCCCAGTTCAGACAGATACCACCTAAAGACTCACGCTCCACTATCGCACACTTCAAACCCAATTGCGAAGCACGGATTGCCGCTACATATCCACCAGGACCTGAGCCAATCACGATTAAATCATAAACTTGTGCCATTTAATTTTTATTTTTTTAAGGGTAATTTCAAATTTTATGCTACAAAGATAAGGATAAGCGTGGAATTGAAAGGGGCTTATTAATAAGTTTTTCCCCTAACTATCGTACCTTAATACATATACCTTTAAGTTTTGTTGACAAAAAAATACGCTATCCTAAGATTTTTGCTGTACATTAGTCTAACGAAAAACACTATTTTTTGATTCCCTATTTAGAGCAATGGAAAATATTTCAAAAAAAACTTTTGAAGAAACAAGTTATTTATCTCATGAATCTTGGTTTGCCAAACAGTATCCCGATCAAGAAAAGCGTTTGAATACGATTCGTAAATGGCAAAAAAGTATAGAAAACAATACCATTGATTATTGGCTCCACGAAAGATTATTTGAATTAGCCAACCCTTTAATTAATGCAGGCGAAAGCTGGCTTACCGTTGGCGACGGCTACGGTTTTGATGCTAATTATTTTAAGCGTAAAGGCTGTACTGTAATGGCAACGGATATTGGTGGCGCTTTTCTCCCCTTAGTAAAAGACCTCCACCTGATTGATAATTTTTCGGTTGAAAATGTTGAAAAATTAACTTTTGAAGACAATTCATTTGATTATGTCTTTTGCAAAGAAGCTTATCACCACTTTCCAAGGGCTTATTTGGGTGTTTACGAAATGATTAGGGTGGCGAAAAAAGCCATCATTTTAACGGAGCCTCAAGACCCCTTAACAAAAATGCCTTTGATGCTGGCTGTTAAAAATATCCTCGACCGTTTCGACCCTACCATTTTACAGAAGTATTGGAAAAATCGTTATTCTTTTGAAGAAGTAGGTAATTATGTTTTCAAACTGTCTGACAGAGAAATGGAAAAAATAGCGATGGGCATGAACTTACCAGCCATTGCTTTTAAGGGTATCAATAATTCCTATTGGAAAGCAGGACTTGATACAGAAATTGCCAATAATAACTCAAATGCTTTCAGTAAAATTCAATCTAAACTTCGTCGAGATAATTTCTTGTGTAAACTGGGCATTTTGCCTTATCAGGTATTAAGTGCCGTTATTTTCAAAACATTACCTACACAGGAAACAATTGCTAAGTTAAAAAATGAGGGTTATTTATATTATGAGTTTCCGAAGAATCCTTACTTATAGATACACTATTTTTAAACATGAATTATCTTAAATTTCCTTTCAAATAATGAGTTTTAAAGGTTAATCTAGTCCTTACTTTTCTTGTCTTGATACAAGAAAAGTAACAAAAGAAAATCAAGAATTCCTAAACTCGCTTCGCTCAAACAGTAGGAATTCGGGATGAGTCATGTTTTCTAGCTATCTTTGTAAATGAAAGGTTCTATCTATTTTAGGTAAGACTATAGTTTACAGAGCAATAGTTAGCCTTTACACTAACAAAACAAATTTATTTTAACGCATGACAAAAGACAGGTTCAATGACCTGAAAGCCAAAGTAGAGGCTTTGAGGGGGTATCTTTGACTACGATAATAAGAAATTCCAAATTGAGGAGTTAGAAGTAATTACGCTTGACCCGGATTTTTGGTCGGATTCTAAAAAAGCAGAATCGACGATGCAAAAAATTCGGGGTTTGAAGTTCTGGACATTGGGTTTCGACCAGCTAAATACTTACGTAGGCGACCTTGATACTATCTGGGAATTCTACGAAATGGGTGAGGCTACCGAAGCGGAAGTAGATGCCGAAGGGGAAAAACTAGAAGCAAAATTGGCTGAGCTAGAATTCCGCAAAATGATGTCGGAAGAAGGTGATAGCATGTCGGCAGTACTCGAAATCAACGCTGGTGCAGGAGGAACCGAGTCGCAGGATTGGGCAAGTATGCTGATGCGTATGTATATTATGTGGGCAGAAAAGAATGGTTTTAAAGTAAAAGAAGCTGACCATAATGATGGTGATGTAGCGGGCATAAAATCTGTTACCTTAGAAATTGATGGAGAGTTTGCCTACGGAAATTTAAAATCTGAAAATGGCGTACACCGTTTGGTAAGAATTTCACCTTTCGATTCCAACGCCCGACGTCATACATCATTTGCATCTGTTTATGTATATCCTTTAGCGGATGATTCTATCGAGATTGAAGTAAACCCAGCAGACATTGATTGGGATACTTTCCGTTCGGGTGGTGCTGGTGGACAAAACGTAAACAAGGTGGAAACAGCCGTTCGTTTAACGCACAGACCTTCGGGTATTATTATTGCTTGCCAACAAGAACGCTCGCAGTTGATGAATAAAGAAGTTGCCTTGAGACTTTTGAAATCTAAGCTTTATCAAATAGAAATTGATAAACGTAATGCTGCCCGTGCCGAAGTAGAAGCAGGTAAAAAGAAAATTGAGTGGGGTTCACAAATCAGAAGTTATGTGTTAGACGACCGCCGTGTAAAAGACCATAGAACGAATTATCAAACATCTAATACTGATGCTGTTCTGAATGGCGAAATCAATGAGTTTATTAAGGCTTATCTGATGGAAGCTTAATCGGGACTAAAGGATGTTGGACTTTAAGATTTTAGGTGATTTGAATCCAAGAAGATTAAACGATTAGTAGCGGTAGCCCTTGCGGTTACCGTTTTTTGTTTTCAGACAAAATAGCGTAACCGCAAGAGATTCCCCAAGATAGCAATGCTATCCTAACTCATTTTCTTTCATTCCAACTAACATTTCTGTTAAACCTCTGAGCTTTGAATGACTAGCAGGAATACATAATTTAAAAACAATTAGTTTTTTGTAGAGAATTTCTCTGTATAAATCTGTATCATTTTCATACTCCCTCAGCGATGTTATATAAGTAAGACTAACTAACTCTTTGAATAAATCTATTCCTAAGTCTAATTCTTGCGCTGTTTCTACGCCATTAGGGTAAGATTCAATAAACATGTCTGCCGCACCAAGCATTATTTTATAATGATGGACATCATTAAGCTTTTTATAATTCTCTATACTTTTTCTTATTTCAGAAACCATTATTAATTGTCTATTTGAGGTAAACATTTTGGATTTATTTGCTCTTTCGGAGTACTAGATTTTAACCAACGGTCACTTTTAGTATTATTGATGATTAAAGACTGTATTTTCCCTCCAGGGGTATTATAAACAGTATTGGGGGTAGCATTAGCAAATTGTTTAGTTGGAGCGATGATAGATTGAAAAATAACATTATCATCAGCAAGGGATTTAATCGTAAACACATCGTATTCTGCACTAACACTACTTAAAGGTAATCCTAATTTCTGTTCCAATTGCGATGGATTTGCTTTTATCCAATTGTATTCAGATTCCGAAAGATAATACGGAGACGGAGAATTTATGTTACCTCCCTTATAAACAATCTTATAGAAGATTTCATTTTTTGCTACTGTTACTTTTACAGGATCAGAATTTTCAGCACCTGAATTTATTACACCCGGCAAATAGTTGTTAGCATCAGCAAGGGTATTGTACATTGCTTTCATTTCATTATCCAATATAGGATTAGTTTGTTTAAAATCATTATAATTACGACCAATTGTTTGAAATGTTGTATTACTCCAATTCTTTGCTGGAAAACATTTATCAATCCAATTATTCCAAAATGCTGTTCGCTGTGCAACCCAATTGACAGTATCAGAACTTTTTTGGGCTTCCAGATAATTATCATTCAGTTTAAGCTGCTTATTATCAATAGCATTTGATTTTCGTGCTTTTACACGAGAAATGCCTATATAATTTCTTTTTGCCTTCTTTGAAGAGTTGTTTGTATCATCATCAATTGTAACAGCAGTAGCAGATTTGGTAATATTAGCATGACTAATAATTGCTTCAGTTACTCGCAAAAAGTTAGTTTTGGCAATCGCTTTTTCTGATTTTTCGAAAAGAGCTACATCTGCTTTACTAGGCATTGCTAATGCCAAAATGGTTGAGCAGAAAAAGAGAATTTTGGTAAGAGTCATTTTCATATTCTTAGTGTTTACGGTTTTAAAAAATTGTTTATAGATTAGGCTATTTGATGCTAGCCTTAATTTTCAGTATAGATTTTTCTAGTGATTTGAGGCTCCACAGCAAATAGAGGACACATCCTTCATATTATGTCAAACACTTCATTCAAATTTCACTCAATATTAAATTTTCTTTGTAAAAACCCAAAATTCATCAATAAAACATTTTCATTTTTTTATTATACGGTATATTGTAAACAAAAAATCTCCTCTTCGTAGTTGTTTTACACAAACTACAAAGAGGAGATTAACGTCTTTAAACCTTACATCACATATTTTACTACTTCGTTTTTATCTATCTACTTCGCCCATTACTAAATCCATTGAACCAATGATAGCTACTAAGTCTGCAAGCATTGCTCCACGGCTGATTTCTGGAATGATAGATAAGTTATGCAACGAACAAGCTCTTGCTTTCAAGCGAACAGGAATATCCGAACGTCCGTCAGTACGAAAAAAGAAGCCTAATTCACCCTTTGGATTTTCGGCACGAGTATATAAATCCATCGCTTGCGGACGAATCTTTTTAGGTACTAAGGCTTGTGGATTAAACTCAGTAGTGCGTTTATGATCATTAGTAAGTTGAATCAAACATTGTTCAATAATCTTGATAGACTCATCACATTCCAAAACTCTTACATAGTTCCTATCCCAACAGTCACCTACAGTTCCCATTTCTCCTTTGCCTACAGGAATATCAAAATCAAGTTCTGGATATACCGAATAGCCATCTACTTTACGCAAATCTACTTTCAGCCCCGACCCTCTTAATACAGGTCCTGTACATCCATAATTGATGGCCAAAGCCATTGGTAATACGCCTACATTGGCTGTTCGTTGAATAAAGATTTTGTTTTCGATAATCAATTCCCTTAGCTCAACCATTTTAGGTTTTAGGTAATTGACAAACTCTAAACAACGTTCTTCAAAGCCTACTGGCAAATCATAAAACAACCCTCCTACCCAAATATAATTATAGAGCATCCTTGCCCCTGTTATCCATTCTAACAATCGTTGAATATGCTCGCGGTCGCGCATTACCCATAAAAAAGCCGTGTATGCCCCGATATCTAATCCATAAGTACCCACAGCTACAAAGTGTGAGGCTAGTCGATTGAGTTCGGCTACCAATACACGAATATATTCGATGCGTTTAGGGAGTTTACCTTCTAAATCCAAGAGTTTTTCTACGCCCATTACATAGGCGTGTTCTGAATTCATGGCAGCCAGATAGTCCATTCTATCTACATAAGGAATGATTTGATTGAATGGTAACGACTCTGCGTGTTTTTCAAAGCAACGATGCAAATAACCCAAATGTGGCACAACATCTACGACAAGCTCGCCATCAGAAACCACTTCCATCCTCAAAACCCCGTGTGTAGATGGGTGCTGAGGACCAAGCGACAAAATCATCTCTTCCGACTTCAAATCCTTTAATTGGTGTTTGTTTGAATCAGAAAGACGAAAATTTTCGGGCTTGTATTGATATTGGATCATATTAAGTGTTTAGTTGTGAGTTTTTTGAGTGATGAGTTGTGAGTGCAGAGTGGTGAGTGAATTTTACAATATTACTCCTCATTCAAAACTCAACATTCATCACTCAAAAAGTTATGGCTTAAATTTCTCGTATATTTCTTTGCCTGTAGCTACGTCTTTACCCCAAAGTTCGATATAAACCACAGAAGGCATCATGCCACTTTCATCTACTTTAACAAATACTTTTTTAAGAATTTGCATTTTACCATTAATTGGAAATAACGCTACAGGTTCTCCTTCGGGCGTGATTTTTACCACAAACTTCCTTTTTCGATAAGCCAAAAAATGTCCGTCATAGCTTTCCTTTTCTGTGGCTACTTCCTTAGTATGTAAACCATAAGCAAGCGTACGCTGAATAGATGTCAACTCTTGTTTATGTCCGCCTTCTGCATATTTTATCCAATAAGTATGTACAGGACTTTTAGGATTCAATTTTTTATCAGCCATCAAGTTAGCATCATATACTACCGTGTTGGCATTAGAACTTCGCTGAATATAAAACAAACGAATGTCTGAATCTGGAGGAGTCGGGAATACATCGTTTGAAGCAACCGTCTTATTTTTTTGTGCTAAACTATTGAATACAAATAGAATAGAAATGAGGATAATTGTTTTTGAAAATCGCATTGTTAATGTTATTATTTTCCCCAATTTTCATATTGAAAAAACCAGAGAACAAGCAGTTGAGATATCTTGTTGATTGCTTCAAGCCAATTTAATATTCTTAAAAAGAACATTTGTAAATTGGGAGGCTCAAAGGTAACAAAGCTTCTCAAGATTTTTGTTCCATAAAAAGCAATTTGCTTCATTTTCTACGAAAGAATTTCAATTTTGTTGTTTGAAAAATGCATAAATGAGTAAACGGTAATTTATTAGTCATGAGATTGAAAAAAGATTTAAACCACCAAGGAAATTTGTATTTTTAGCAGATTAGGCTTCTAATAAGATTCCCATTCAATAATTCATCTAAATTTGTATTATTCCCAACATAAATAATTCAGTAAATAATAAGGCATGAATATTCTCATTATTGAAGACGACGAACGAATAGCCTCTTTGGTAAAACGAGGATTAGAAGAAAACGATTATACCGTAACGCTTGCTTATGACGGTATGATGGGTAAAAAACTGGCTTTACAAAACGACTATGATTTAATCATTACTGATATTATTCTCCCCAAACTTAATGGCCTTGAGCTTTGTAAAGATATTCGTGCAGCCAAACCCAACACGTTAATTATTATGCTGACGGCTTTGGGAACGACTGATGATAAAGTAGAGGGCTTTGATGCTGGAGCAGACGATTATCTGGTAAAACCTTTTGACTTCCGAGAACTTCATGTCCGTATCAGGGCTTTGACCAAACGCCAAAGTAGTAAAACAGGTCATCAGGGTTTTATCTTAAAGTATACTAATTTGGAACTGAACAATCAGACCAAAACCGTCAGTCGTTCGGGAATAGATATTACCCTTACGCCCAAAGAATTTAAACTGCTAGAATATATGATGCGAAATGCAGAAAGGATTTTGAGCAGAACTGAAATTGCCGAGAAAGTTTGGGATACACATTTTGATACAGGTACTAATTTTATCGATGTATATATTAACTATTTACGCAAAAAGATTGACAAAGACTTTGAACCCAAGCTTATTCATACAAAATCTGGAATGGGCTTTATCTTTAAGGAAGAATGAAAATCAGAGAAAGGCTTAGTTTACTTTTTACGTTGCTCACAGCGGCAATCCTATTGCTTTTTGCGGCTTTAGTATATTATGCTGCTTATCAAAACCGAGAAACTGAGTTTTATAATCGCCTCAAAAAAGAAGGTATTACAAAGGCTAATCTTTTCTTTACTGCCAAAGTAGATACCGCAACATTACAAAAAATCTATAAAAACAACCGCGAAACCATTAATGAAGTAGAAGTAGCGATTTATGATACTACTTTCCAACTACGCTACCATGATGCGTTGGATATTGACTTTGTGAAAGAAACCGAACAAATGATAGATGAAATTCGTAAGAAAAACGAAGTGCGTTTTTATCAAAAGGAATGGCAGGTAATCGGGCTACTTTTTCATGTAGACCAAAAGGATTACATTATTATGGCAGCAGCTTACGACCAGTTTGGTTATAAAAAGTTGCAGAATCTTCGAAATACCATCCTCATTATTTTTATCTGTTCTATCATCTTCATTTATGCCACAGGGCGTTTTTTCTCTAAAAAAGCGTTATCTCCCGTTACCGAAATTGTCTATAAAGTAAAAAGCATTACAGCCTCTAATCTAGATTTACGGCTGAACAATAGCATAGGCAAAGATGAACTGGCAGAGCTCTCTAGCACTTTTAATGAAATGCTCGACCGGCTGGAAAAATCATTTGATGCTCAGAAACAATTTGTATCTAATATTTCACACGAGCTCCGAACGCCTCTGGCCTCGATGATTACCGAATTAGAACTTTCGACTCATAAAGAAAGAAGCATTGCTGATTATCAACTTGTTATAGAGAATGTCTTGACGGATGCTCAGAAATTAGCGAGGCTTTCAACCAGTTTATTAGACTTTGCCAAAGCGAGTTATGACCCTTCAGAAATTTCATTTAAAGAAATTCGCTTAGACGAAATTTTATTGGATGCACGCCAACAAGTACAGCGAAAAAATCCTAGTTATCTGATTGACATTTTGTATGAAAATGAAGTAGAAAATGACGACGAGATTTCTATCAATGGCAACGAATACTTATTGAAAGTAGCTTTTGCAAACCTTTTTGAAAATGCTTGTAAGTTCTCGGAAAATAAAAAAAGTGTAGTGTCTATTTCCGTGCAAAATGAAAATGTGGTGCTACACTTTGTAGACGAAGGTATTGGTATTGCAGAGGAAGAACTCATACATATTTTCACGCCTTTTTATAGAGGAAGTAATAAGAAATATAGCGAAGGGCATGGCATAGGACTATCGCTTACTCAAAAGATTGTAAAGCTGCATGATGGTGAGATTGCTGTTAGTTCAGAAGTAGGCAAAGGCACAAAATTCACACTTGAATTTCCGCATCTTTAATATCCCTGTAGGGTCGTATTGCATACGACCTCCTCGGACAAATTTGAAATACGTTGATAAGTACAAATGATATTGAAGCTGTTTAAACTTTCCGTTTCTGAGGTGAAAGTATTGTATTTTTGAATTGATTTTTTCAAAATTTGCGAAGCATAGCATCGCTACGTTGAGTAAATTTTGGAACAAGCTATTCTAAAAGACTTAGTTTAATCCGAAAGGGAAAGTTTAAACAGCTTCATTAGTACCTAGCCTTAATTTTCTAATGATTTTCTAATAATTTTCTAAAACCCCTCTAACTAACATTCTCCATTAAATAACCCAATTTTACCGCACAATCAAAGATTAATAAGATGATGCGGCTTCGAGAAATTCCCATAATTATTTGTCTTCTTGTACTAGGAGGCTTTTCATCCATAGCACAAGAAATTTATACTTTACAAAAAGCCTTGCAAACAGCAAAAGCAAACAACCCTGTGCTGAATACTCAACAGTTGAATGTTGGTATTGCAGAATCAGACATTATTAGCTCAAAGCTTCGTCCTAATCCAAACTTGAACAATCAGACGCTGGTTTTAACTCGCCCGTCTTTGTATCCTGCCAATACAGATTTGGTAAGTCCACAAAACCGACAAGTGTGGTGGCAATTGACTAAAGTAGTTCAGTTACCTGCACAACGACAAGCCAAAATAGACTTTGCTCATAAAAATGCTGTCCTTTCTCAGAAAGCTTTTGCAGAAACTGAACGCAATGTTTTGCAAGATGTAGCGATGAAATGGCTAGATGTTTGGGTTGCCCGCAAACAATTAGAAATTCTGAGAATTGCTAAAAACAATACTGATAGTTTGGTAAGCATCAATAAAATCAGACTTGGGAAAGAAGTGATTACATCAACTGATCTTGCTAGAACTGAATTGTTGGCTAATCAATATGCCTTGCAACTCAAATCAAACGAGCAAGTATATCAAAATGAATTATCCAATTTAAAATTTTTATTAGGCACTCAGGGTGATATTGAGATTGATGTAAATGATAATTTCCTGTTTACTTTCTCGCCTCAATTAAACGCTCTCTTACAGCAAGCATTGGGTAATAGAAGTGATATTCAGGCGTATCAGGCAAGTATTCAGGTGGCGGAAAGTAATATTAAGTTACAAAAATCACTGGCTATTCCACAGCCTACCTTGGGTGCTATTTATAACCCACAAAACACGGCTCCTTACGTTGGTTTTTTCGGATCAATAGACATTCCTTTTTTTGCTAGGAATCAGGGCGAAATCAAAAAGTCGTATTTACAAAAACAACAAGCTGAAAAAGGTTTGCAGGCAACACAAAGCCAAATTCAAACAGAGCTTTCTACGGCTTATAATGCTTATCAGGTACAAAAACAGAATATTGAGCAATTTAAAGATTTGCTAACAAAGTCTGAGAATATTCTGAGTAGCGTAAAATATTCTTATTTACACGGAGGAACAACCATTGTAGATTATCTGGAAGCCCAACGCAGTTGGTTAGATACTCAGCAACAATATTACGATACATTACAACAATATCGCCAAAGCTATATTCAATTGCTGTATGCTTCTGGTTTAATTAATCAAATGGCTCAATAAAACGATGAAAAATACCTTAAAAATAACACTGTTTTCTGTTTGGTTCCTTGCGGCTTGCGGAGGAAAAGAAAATCAAGGCGTTAAGAAAGTAGATGTATTGCCAAAAGTGCAGGAGAATGGTAGCAAAATTGTTTTCCCAACTACGACAAGCATGAGTTTTTTTGCTACTGAAACCTTAGGCAGTTCTTCGCTAAATGATGAAGTGACAGCACCAGCTAAAGTTTCGGCGACGGTTGTTTCTTCACAAGAGGGAGCTTCGCAGAATATTATCTTATTTGAAAATTCTGATTTAGCAACCAACTATACGTCGTTGTTACAACATTTACAAAATATCAGACAAAAAGCTACCATTATTCAGCAAAAGAAAACCGTTATCGCACGCAAGAATGTGGAAGTAAAAAGGTTTGAAGATTTGTTAAAAAACGGTGCAGGTACAGGAAAAGATGTAGCCAATGCTCAGGTAGATTTATTAAGTGCAGAAACAGAATTAGCAATAGTTCAAAATGATTTGGCCAACGAAAAAACAGCCATTATTGAACATGAAACCAAGCTAAAAACAGGGGGATTTAATCCAGAGGCTTTGAGAAATGCACCAGCAGGCAAAGCATTTATCATTTGTGATATTCCTGAAAACCAGATTAGTAAAATTAAAGAAGGTGGCAATTGCACCTTGCAATTCACGGCTTTCCCTAACGAAAAATTTACAGGTAAAATAGAAGACGTAGCCGACGTAATTGACGAATCGACAAGAATGGTGAAACTAAGAGTTAGCTTAAACAATCCTAACCAGAAGTTGAAAGCAGGGATGTTTGCTACCGTTTCATTTGGCGTAAGCGAAGGTGCTCATATTAATGTTAATAAAAATGCGTTGGTAACAGTTCAAGGGAAAACCTATGTTTTCGTCAAAAATGACGCTAATACTTTTGACAGAAGAGAAGTAAGCGTTGGGAATCAAATAGGTGATAGAATTATCATTTTTAGTGGACTGACCAATGGTGAAAGCATCGCTATCAAAGGGGTTATGCAGTTGAAAGGTTTGAGTTTTGGATATTGAGTTTTTCGAGACTTTAAGACGTAAGACACAAGACTGGATGATTTTATGACTTGAAGACGAAAACCAATTACTAGTCACCAATTACTAATTACTCAAATGAAAGATGTAAGAGCAAAAATTTTAAAAGGCGATTTCAGCACTTTGTTGGGCTTGGATAGCGACAAAAATTTTGTGCATCCCAACGATGTCGCAATCCTTATTGGCTCTTTACCCCTAGAGGTTGCCACACAGTCTTTGATTTCTCTGCCCAAGGCCTCGCAAGCTAAAGTATTTGCCTACCTTAATTTCGACTGGCAGTTACAAATCATCAAAGGGATTTCTAAAGAAAAAGCCTCTGTCATTCTTAATAATTTACCTTCGGATGACCGCTTTGAGTTTTTCTCAAAATTGGTGGGGATAGAACAATCTCATTTCCTTGAATACCTCTCAGAAAAAAATCGGGCAGAAACACATGATTTTTTTGGATACCCTACCAACAGTATTGCTCGCTTAATCAACACAGAATTTTCTACGATTTCAAGATATATGACCGTAGGTGAAGCAATTGAACATCTCAGAGAGCATCCGAATGATACAGAAGCGGCCAATGTGATATATGTGATAGATGAAGAAGGCAAGCTAGTAGATGATATTCCTATTCGCAAATTGGTGTTAAATGAATCCTACAAATCTATTGAAAGCATTCTTGATGGTTTTTGTGTAAGCCTGAATATTGAAGACACGAAAGAAATAGCCATTGATAAGTTTAAAGAATATGACCGCGATGTATTGCCAGTAGTAGGAGATAAAAATGTTTTGATTGGTGTATTAACAGCCGATGATGTACTGGATTTTGCAGAACAAAGAGACACCGAAGATATTCAAAAATTTGGGGGTTTAGAATCATTAGATTTCCCGTATGTAAAAACCCCAATACTCACGCTTATTAAAAAAAGGGCTGGTTGGTTGATTGTACTTTTCCTAAGCGAAATGTTGACGGCATCGGCAATGGGTTATTTCGATGAAGAGATTTCAAAAGCAGTGGTGCTTGCTCTTTTTATCCCTTTGATTATTTCAAGCGGTGGTAACAGTGGTTCACAAGCTGCAACCCTCATTATTCGTGCGATGGCTTTAAAAGAGATTTCTTTCAGTGACTGGTGGTTTGTGATGAAAAGAGAATTTTCATCGGGTATTGTACTAGGAATTATCCTTGGGGCTATTGGCTTTATCAGAATTGTCGTTTGGCAACACCTTCACTGGTTTAATTATTCTGAACATTATTTGTTAGTAGCCACCACGATATTTTTCTCGCTGATTGGTATTGTCATGTGGGGAACATTGAGTGGTTCAATGATACCGATTGCTTTGAAGAAATTAGGCTTTGACCCTGCTACCTCCTCTGCCCCCTTTGTGGCTACTTTGGTAGATGTAACAGGACTTATCATTTATTTCAGCATTGCTGCTTTCCTATTAAAAGGAACGTTGCTTTAATTAAAAACACTATGTTACAAGCTCAGATTTATATCGACGAAGACGAACTCTTTGGAACAAAATCACTGCATGAGTTCATCATCCAATTCTTGATTGCCCAAAAAATACAAGGATTAACTGTTTTTAAAGGCATTTCGGGCTTTGGCTCCAACAAGCACTTCAATCGTCCAAACGATTTATTTAGTTTCGACGAAACCCCCATCATGATTACTTTCATCGATGAAACAGCAAAAGTAAGAGCAGTTTTAACTGCCCTTAGAGTAGAAGTAAAAAGCGGATTTATTATTACCAACCCAGTTGAACAGTGGAAATAGATGATTAAGAACTTGTTAGTATTCAGCCTTCGCAATCGCTGGATTGTTATTGCGATAAGTACAGTATTGATGGCTGTTGGCTATTGGTGCTTTACACAATTAAAAATAGAAGCCTACCCAGATATTGCCGATACGTGTGTAATTGTAGTAGCACAATACGACGGTAGAGCTGCCGAAGAAGTAGAGCAACAAGTAACTGTACCGATAGAACGTGCCTTACAGAATACACCCAATGTATTAGACCGTAGGAGTCGTACTATCTTTGGGTTATCTGTTGTACAACTGACTTTCAAAGATGGTACAGATGATTATTTCGCTCGTCAGCAAGTAATAGAGCGATTAAGCAGCGCTGCTTTACCTGCTGGTGTGAATCCAGAGCTAGCACCGATGAGTACTGCTGTGGGCGAAATTTACCGTTATGTAGTAGAAGCTCCAGCCAATTTTAGCCAGACACAATTAAGAGATTTACAAGACTGGGTGATAAAACCTGCATTATTGCAAGTAGCAGGCATTGCAGACGTTGTAACTTTTGGTGGTCCGCTGAAACAATACCATATTATTACGTCGCCTGAAAAGCTAAGAAAGTATAACCTTACTTTACAAAATGTTACAGATGCGGTAAATGTAAATAACCAAAACACAGGAGGAAACATCTTAGCCCGTGGCGGACAAGGGTTTGCCGTAAGAGGGTTAGGAGCTATTAAAAATGAACAGGATATTCAAAATATCGTGTTGAAATCGGATAATGGGATGCCTGTATTTATTCGAGATGTGGCCACTGTGGAGATTACTCCGCCACCTGCTAGTGGTGTTTTAGGTTATACCGTTACCAAAGATAAACTTGACGTAAATAGTGGCGTAGAAGGCATCATTTTGTTAAGACGCTACGAAAACCCAAGCGAAGTACTGAAACTATTGAAAGAAAAAATGGCGGATTTGCAAGCAAGCGAATTGCCAGAAGGTGTGCATTTACGCCCACTTTATGACCGAAGTTTCTTGATTGACCATTCATTAGAGACCGTAGCACATACTCTTTTTGAGGGAATCTCTATCGTCGTAATTCTATTGATATTTTTCTTAGGAAGTATCCGTAGTGCTTTTGTAGTGGCATTGACCATTCCTTTCTCGTTATTGTTTGCGTTTATATTAATGCGTTTGACGGGTATTCCTGCTAATTTACTTTCATTGGGCGCTATAGACTTTGGGATTATTGTAGATGGTGCCTGTTTGATGGCAGAACATTTAATCAGGAAATACCGAACAGCCACGGTAGAAGAAAAGAAACAGGGAATCATCAGAATTACCTTGCTTTCAGCCCAAGAGGTAGGTCGTGAAATTTTCTTTTCAGTTACCATCATCATTTTGGCTTATATGCCTATTTTATTGATGACACGGGTAGAAGGCAAGTTATTTTCACCGATGGCCTTAACCTTGGCGTTTGCAGTAATAGGTTCGATGTTGGCGGCACTTACGTTTATTCCAGTGTTAATTTCTTTCAGCTATAAAAAAGCGTTGGCAGATTTTGAAAAACCAATGAAAGAACACAAGAATTATGTATTGGATTTTCTGTCTAAACACTATGGTAATGTATTAGTAAAATTGCTGAAACATTATAAAAGAACAGTAATTATAGGTTTTACCATTGTGGCAACTTTTATCTTATGTGGCTTGAAACTAGGCACAGAATTCTTACCAAGTTTGGATGAAGGTTCTATCTTCTTAAGAGGGAATTTTCCTTCAGGTATTACCATACAGGAGAACGCAAGTTATGCTCCAAAAATCAGGAGTATCATTGCTAAGTATCCACAAATTGCTTTTGTAATTACGCAAACAGGTAGAAACGACGACGGAACAGACCCATTTCCTGCGAATAGAAATGAAATTTTGGTCGGATTGAAGGATTATAGCCTTTGGAGTAAGACCATTTCTAAAAAAGAATTGGTTGATAAAATAAAAAATGACCTTCAACAACAATTACCTTCTGTATCATTTTCTTCAGGTCAGCCTATCATTGATCAGGTGATGGAAATCGTAACAGGTAGTGCCGCAGACCTCGCTATTTCCGTTGTAGGGGATGATTTGAAGATGATGCGACAAAAAGCAGACAGCATTGCGGTCATTGTAAAGCAAACCACTGGGGCTGACAATGTTAACGTAGAGCAAGAAGGGCCGCAAGATCAACTAGCAATTAATATAAATCGTGAGTCCGCCGCACGTTTTGGCATAAATGTTGCTGATATACAAAATATGATTGAAGCGGCGATTGGAGGCAAAGCAATCTCAACTTTATATGATGGTACCAAACGTTATGATATTGTTGTTCGCTTTTTACCGCAGTTCCGTAATTCAATCGATGCTATCAAAGATATTTTAGTGCCCTCGGCAAATGGTTCCTTAATTCCCATGAGTCAATTAGCAGATATTCACTTTGTAGAAGGTCAAACGAATATTTATCGTTACGGAAGCAAGAGGATGGTAACTGTTCGTACAAATATCAAAGGCAGAGACCAAGGTAGTTTTGTGAAAGAGTTGCAAGATAAGATTGATGCCAAAGTACACGTACCAAAAGGTTACCAAATAATTTATGGTGGTCAGTACGAAAACCTCGAACGCGCAGGCAAGCAATTAGCTTTCACGATTCCATTAACAATACTATTGGTTTTTCTTTTCTTGTTTATGTTATTCAAGAATTTGCCTAATACCTTAGTAACAATGAGTTGTATTTTGTTTGCGCTGGGTGGAGGTATCGTCGCCTTATTAATAAGAGGATACTACTTTAACGTTTCGGCAGGGGTTGGTTTCGTAAGTATTTTTGGTATTTCAGTAATGGCAGGGGTTTTATTAGTATCAGCCATTAATCGAGCGAAAGGTTATAATGATGCCGAGTTACAGCAAAACGTGTTGGTATCATCAAAAGAGCAATTAAGGGCCTTATTATCCATTTTAGTAGTTGCTATTATTGGTCTTGTACCAGCCGCTATTTCATCAGGAATTGGTTCAGATGTACAACGCCCTTTGGCAACGGTTATTATCGGTGGTTTGAGCAGTACTTTAATTTTTGCACCCTTGATTTTACCATCACTTTATTTGTGGTCAGAAAAAAACAGAAAAATAAAGGTCGCTGAAGAAAATGAATAATTATTTGAAGATATTAAAATGCCCTAATCTGCTTTGTTAATTCATACGGGAGCGTTTACAAAAACGCTCTCATTTAAAAAAAAAATATGTAACCCCTTTTAATAAGAGTACTTAACTATTTATCACACAATACTTAACCATTTTTATAAAATTGCCTAACTGCTTAAAAAAACAATACCTAATCATTTTTCAAAGAATACCTAACCCACCATTTATAAGTAGTACCGTTTAGGCGTATTATTGTATGAAAGTGTAATAGACGCCTAAACAAAAAAACTCATAATCGATTGATTATGAGTTTTTTATTGTGGGCCCACTTGGAATCGAACCAAGCACCTACTGATTATGAGTCAGTTGCTCTAACCGAATGAGCTATAGGCCCTACAAAGCTTTTAATTTCTTTGTGGTGCAAAATTAGAGGTTTAAAAGCATTTTTACAAAATATCTTTTTAAAAAAACATTTAAACCTTTTCAATTACCAGTTATCTAAGGGTTGTTTTTAAATATTAACTATCTCAGCAATGAAAAGGAAATTAATCTTTGCAGCGTGCTTAGTAGCCGCTACTTTTATGGTAAATGTTCAGACTTCTGTAGCTCAAAGTGCTGAAACACAAAATGGTGCTCCACAAGATATGACTCCTGAACAGAGAGTGGACAATCAATTAAAAAGATGGACTAAGGCTTTGAGTTTGACTCCTGAGCAAGTAAATCAGGTTAAGCCTTTGTTGATGGAAAGAGTGACAAAAAGAGAGTCTTTGAGAAATGCAACTGATAGACGTGCTGCTATGCAAGAGTTACGCGACCTTACTAAGGCACAGGATGAAAAACTGAAAACGATTTTTACTGCTGAACAGCTTACGAAATACGCTGAGTTACAAAACGAAATGAGAGAGCGCGGCGGAAATGGCGGTGGTCGTAGAGATGGCAATAATTAAGTTTTTTAACGACTAAATAATTAAAAAAAATAGCGATGCAGGTTTTGTATCGCTATTTTTGTTATTGGGCTTCTTTGAAGGACTTTAGGACTTTAGGACTTTAGGACTTTAGGACTTTAGGACTTTAGGACTTTAGGACTTTAGGACTTTAGGACTTTAGGACTTTAGGACTTTAGGACGTTGGGATACAAGACACATGATTTTAAGATGAAATGATATTTTGGATGACAAGTAGAAAGATATTTATATCTTGGAATTAAGAAATACAATTAAATATCTACTCGTCAATTATTCACTAACTCTCCACTCTTTAAATCACAACTAAAACAATACATGAATAAACGTAAAATAGTTAATGATCCTGTCTATGGATTTATTAATATTCCGACTGAATTAATTTTTGATTTGATTGAGCATCCTTACTATCAACGCTTAAGAAGAATCAAACAGTTAGGTATGGCCGAATATGTTTATCCTGGTGCTTTGCATACACGTTTTCATCATGCATTAGGCGCCATGTATTTAATGAACGAGGCCTTATCTACCCTAAAAAGTAAAGGACATGAAATTTCAGATGCAGAATGCGAATCAGCACAAATTGCTATTTTATTACATGACGTTGGTCATGGGCCATTTTCTCATGTGCTCGAGTCTGTCATTTTGAATCATGTATCCCATGAGCATATTTCATTTCTGTTGATGGAAGAGCTCAATAAGCAACTAGGTGGTGCTTTGACTTTAGCCATAAAGATGTTTACGGGTAAGTATGAAAGAAAATTCTTTACACAATTAATTTCAAGTCAGCTAGATGTTGACCGAATGGATTATTTAAACCGAGATAGTTTTTTTACAGGTGTACGCGAAGGTTTTATTGGGGCCGATAGAATTTTGAAAATGTTGGATATTGTCGACAACCAATTGGTGGTTGAACAAAAAGGCATTTATTCTATTGAAAACTTTTTAACGGCTCGTCGGTTGATGTATTGGCAAGTATATTTGCACAAAACCTCTATTTGTGCCGAAACAATGTTGATACAAATTATTACAAGAGCAAGAGAATTAATTAGGGCAGGTGAAAACGTTTTTGCTACACCCGCCTTCATGGTTTTTTTACAAAAAGATGTTAGTCTTCAAGACTTTATTTCTGACAAATCTTACTTAGAAGCCTTTGCCGAAATGGATGATTATGACATTTGGGCTTGTGTAAAAATATGGGCAAAACACCCTGACAAATTGCTATCTAATATCAGTAAAATGTTATTGGATAGGAATTTATACAAAATTCACATTTCAGACTCACCCATTGAACCATCTTTTCTTGAAAAAATTCAAATTGATTTATTAAGTCATGCTAGTGTTCAGGTAAGCGATTTACCCTATTTAATGATAGAAGGAAGCACTTCTAATGCAGCCTATGTATCTGGCAAACAGAACATTAATATCCTAACAAAAGACAAAAGAGTATTGGATATTGCAGAGGCCTCTGATTTACCCACAATAAAGGCATTAAGTAACATCGTCAAAAAATATTATATATGTTGGGCAAAGAATGTATATTTGCGGTAAAATATGTTAGGCGAAGCCGTCCAAAAACAAACCCCAACGACCACACCCCAAGAATGGAATTTACCGTTGAACAAATTGCTCTGATGCTAAATGGAGAAATAAAAGGAGATAAAAGCCTTAAAGTCAGCCAGTTAGCTAAAATTGAAGATGGAACAGAAGGCAGTATATCCTTCTTAGCGAATCTTAAATACGAGCATTTTTTATATACCACCCAAGCAACTGCTGTAATTGTTGATAAAACATTTGAGCCTAAAAAGGAGTATTCTCCTTGTTTAATCTTGGTTGAAAATGCATATTCGGCTTTTACTACACTTCTTCAAGAATACCAAAAAATCTTAGCAAATCAGAAGAAAGGCATCGAACAACCCTCATTTATCAGTAATTCTGCTACAATCGGTGAAGGTGAATATATTGGTGCTTTTAGTTATATTGCTAGTAATTGTAAAATTGGGAAAAACGTAAAAATATATCCTCATGTAACAATATTGGAGGCCAGTATTATTGGTGACGATTGTACCATTTATTCAGGTGTAAAAATCTATCCTAATACTCATATAGGCAACCATTGTACTATCCATGCCAATGCAGTAATTGGTGCGGATGGTTTCGGCTTTGCACCACAGGCTGATGGCACTTATCAAACGATTCCACAACTAGGCAATGTTTTAATAGAAGACTATGTGAGTATTGGGGCAAATGCCACGATTGACCGTGCTACGATAGGCTCTACCATTATCAGAGAAGGCGTAAAGATTGATAATTTAGTTCAAATTGGACATAATGTAGAAATCGGCAAAAATACAGTAATTGCTGCGCAGACAGGTGTTGCGGGTTCGGCAAAAATAGGTGCAAATTGTATGATTGGCGGACAAGTAGGCATTAATGGCCATATTAATATACCAAACAAAACGATTGCACTGGGGCAATCGGGTATTTCTAAAGCTCCTAATAAAGAAGGAACGATTTTAAGCGGTACGCCAGCTACTGAAAACATAGACTACTTGAAAACACAGGCTCTTATTCGTAAACTTCCTGCTACAGAGAAACGATTGAGAGAAATAGAAAATAAGTTAAAAAGCAATGAATAATAAACAGCATACCATCAAAAAATCTGTTACGATGTCGGGGGGTGGCTTACACACTGGTGTTGTAGCTAATATGACGTTTTTGCCAGCTCCGCCTAATCATGGATACAAGTTTCAAAGAGTAGATTTACCCAATCAGCCCATTGCAGATGCTGACGTAGATCACGTAGTAGATGTTTCAAGAGGAACAACCATAGAACACAACGGAGCCCGAATTAATACAGTAGAACACGTATTAGCAGCGATGGTAGGCTGTCAGGTTGATAATGTTTTGATACAATTGGATGGACCTGAACCACCTATTATGGATGGAAGTTCTATCAAATTTGTAGAAGCGATTTTAAATGCAGGTTTAGAACAGCAAGATGCACATCGTAAATTTTTTGAAATTCCTTCTGAAATCAGGTATAAAGATGCTGAAAGAGGCGTTGAATTAGCGGCTTTACCTTTGAACGATTATCGTTTGACGGCAATGGTAGATTATAACTCTAAGTTCTTGACAAGTCAGCATGCCAATTTAACGGCTATCAGCCAGTTCAATGAAAGCTTTGCTAAATGCCGTACCTTTTGTTTTGTACATGAGCTAGAAGCCCTATACAAAGCAGACTTAATAAAAGGTGGAGATTTATCAAACGCTATCGTAATTGCCGACCGCGATTATTCTGAAGAAGAGCTTAATCACCTTGCAATGGTGTTAGGTAAACCAAAAGTAAGCGTTTCTAAAGAAAAAGGCATTCTTAATAATTTAGAGCTATATTATAATAACGAAATGGCACGCCATAAGTTATTAGATATGGTGGGAGATTTAGCCTTAGTGGGTCGCCCAATCAAAGCTCAAATCTTAGCAGCACGCCCAGGCCATGCAGCCAATGTAGAATTAGCGAAGAAAATCAAAAAGTTGATGTTGGAAACTGAGAAAAACAAAGTGCCTCAGTACGACCCAAAGCAACCTCCTATTTTCACTTTCGAGAGAATCTACCAATTGCTTCCTCACCGTTATCCATTCCAAATGGTTGATAAAATCATTTATTTGGACGACCAGAGTGTAGTAGGTATCAAGAACGTAACCATGAATGAAAATTATTTCATGGGTCACTTTCCTAACAACCCTGTGATGCCTGGCGTTATGCAAGTAGAAGCAATGGCACAAACGGGTGGTATATTGGTACTTAGTTCAGTGCCAGATCCAGAAAACTACTGGCCATATTTGGTAGGAATTGAAAACTGTCGTTTCAGAAAAAGTGTAGTACCGGGCGATACGGTGGTTTTTAAATGTGATTTATTAGCCCCTATCAGAAGAGGTATTGCAAAAATGCACGGGGTAGCGTATGTAGGCGGACAAGTAGTGTGCGAAGCCGACATGACAGCTAGCTTAGTAAGAAAGAGTTAATTATTACGAATAATTATTCGTTGTTATCAATAAAAAATATGACACAACCCTTAGCGTACATACACCCCGACGCCAAACTTGCTCAAAATGTAGTCGTAGAACCTTTTACGGTGATTCATCAAAACGTGGAAATTGGTGAAGGTAGCTGGATTGGTTCAAACGTAACAATTTTTCCTGGGGCAAGAATTGGTAAAAATTGTCGTATTTTTCCGGGTGCCGTAATATCTGCTATTCCACAAGATTTAAAATTTCAAGGAGAAGAAACACTTGCCATCGTAGGCGATAACACTACAATTCGTGAATGTGTAACGTTAAACAGAGGTACTGTTGATAAATATAAAACGCAAGTTGGTAAAAATTGCTTAATTATGGCCTATTGCCATATTGCTCATGATTGTATCATCGGCGACAACGTAATTATTGCCAACAATGTACAGATGGCTGGACACGTAGAAGTGGGCGATTTTGCTCGTTTTGGTGGTACTGCCGCAGTACATCAGTTTGTAAAAATCGGGAAACACGTAATGATTTCGGGTGGGGCTTTAGTAAGAAAAGATATTCCGCCTTATACAAAATCCGCTCGTGAGCCACTTGGTTATGTAGGCATTAATTCAGTAGGATTAAGAAGAAGTGGTTTCTCAGAAGAACAAATATCGCAAATTCAGGAAGCATACAGGTATATCTATTTGAAAAATCTGAATACATCTGATGCCCTTACTCAGATTGAAATTAATCTTCCTGCTTCTTCTGAACGTGATGAAATTGTAAACTTCATCCGTAATTCAGAAAGAGGTATCATGAAAGGTCTTTCATAATATTTATAAAAGGTTGATAATTGCTTTCTTCAAAGAATCTATTGTCAACCTTTTTATTCAATCAAAGCATAACCCTTGAATATCAACGCTCAAAATCTCGGTAAAAAGTTTAGAAATGAATGGATTTTCAGAAAGTTAACGCTGGAATTTCATGCAGGAAACTCTTATACATTTACAGGAGCAAATGGTAGCGGAAAATCTACCTTATTACAAGTACTTTCAGGATTTATGCCTCATACTGAAGGAAATGTTGTTTTTCAAGAAGGAGATAAAATTCTTGAAATCGACCATTTTTATAAGCATATCAGCATTACAGCTCCATATTTAGAATTAATAGAAGACTTCACCCTTAGCGAACTGCTAGCTTTTCATACCAAATTTAAGCCTCTACGAGACTCCTTCACTATCAATCAATTCATTGATTTTATTGAATTGCCCCAAGCCAAGAACAAAGAAGTGAAATACTTTTCGTCGGGCATGAAACAAAGAGTAAAATTAGGCCTTTCCTTCCTATCTGACTGCGATATTTTGATGCTTGACGAACCAACATCCAATCTTGATAATAACGCAGTGAATTGGTACCTAAAAAACGTGCAAGAGTATTCAAAAAATCGTTTATTGTTTATCTGTTCCAATCAGCCCTCAGAATATGAATTCTGTGATAAGGTTTTTAATATTCATGATTTTAAGGGGTAGATTTTGTTCGGGTTTTTTAACAAAATTTCTTTATATTAAATTTTGTAGCATAATGAAGCTGTTTAAACTTTCCGTTTCTGAGGTGAAAGTATTGTATTTTTGAATTGATTTTTTCAAAATTTGAGAAGCATAGCATCGCTACGTTGAGTAAATTTTGGAACAAGCTATTCCAAAAGACTTAGTTTAACCCGAAAGGAAAAGTTTAAACAGCTTCAATGATAAATAAACACTCTTGATTTAAAATTTGTCTTTTAGTTTTTCAATATCTACTCTATTTTACTAAGCATATTAAATCTTAAATTTACTACATAATTAATGTTATACGCTTAATGGAATACTATCAATTAAGTTTCACATTCTTCTCTATCTTAAACGTACCTATCATAGGGATATTCATCTACTAAATCGCTTACCTCTTTAAATAAATTAGTAACATTTTTTAAATATGGTTTATCTGTATTTAAAATTTCAGGATTTTTTAGATTTACAGCTGTACCTGCGGTACAAACCATCAACATTCCTTTAATTCCTCCTACTTCAGCATAGTCAATATCAACTCCTATAATTGCGTTTGCACCCTTTGAAGCAGCTATATTTCGCATACGTTGAAAGCATTTTTGTTCACCTTCTGATAATCTACTGTTCATTTTTTGTGATTCTCTTCCTAGAAAGTCACTAAAATCTGCTTTAATTTCTGTCAAAAATCCTGTCCCTGTTACATATTGCGAAGTAACAATATCAATCACTGAATAGTCCCAACCACTAGGGTTTTGAATACTCACAATTGGAATATCATCAATAGCAACTTTCAACTCTTCTTTTTTACTTTCAAAAATTTTATGATAGTTTTCTCTGGCATGTCTTGATATACCACTCTGGCATTTTTCGCAAAAAACATCCGAAGTTGCATTAGCATATTTCCTAAAAAACTTAGGGTCTTTTGGATAAAACAGTGAATTTCCTATTTTCAAAATACCTTCTTTTTTTATCTCTATTCCACAATTTGGACAATGAGTATATTTTATTTCTTCCATCGTCTTATCTATTAACAAATCCTACATTTACGACCATATTTAGCAAGAAGTACTTGCAATTTTTATATCCTCTACATAATTTAAAGTAGGACGAGGTGAAGAGCAGTTCAAAATAATCAAAGTAGGATAATGTTATTCCAACAGCTAGGAGGGGAGTAATTGGTATTTTTTTCCTGGTATGAGTGGCTATATATTATCACACAATTTAAAAGTTTATAATTACAAGTTAATGCCTTCATGTTTAAAACCCGTACTTATACCTTATAAATGAGGTATAAGTACGGGTTTAAATTATTGATAAAATTTTCTCAAGTTGTCTTTATTTTTTATTTTCCCTAGCATTAAACAATTATAGGAATAGCTTTTCGGTATGGCGTATACCAAAAATAGAAGGAGGCTGTCCCAAAAGGATAGCCTCTTTTTAATGGTCAATTTTATAGAACGCTATAATTTTCCATTCCTAATTTTCTAAAGTCGAATTTGAAGAATTCTAAATATTTTAATAGACTTTG
>NZ_JAYFUL010000040.1:0-52744 GCF_034928825.1 Arcicella aquatica
CCAAAAGTTGATTAATTTCTAAAAACTCAATTGAGTTTGATATATCTTCTAAATTCATTGTATCAGATTTTGAAGACAAAATTAATAAAATAAATCAATAGCCTGACGGCTATGGTGTGTCACAGAACACGGTTTAAAAGTCTTTTGTCTAATGTCAATAATCCAAACTCCTCCATTCCTAAAGTCCTTTATCCTTAAGTCTAAAATCTAACGTCTACAATCCAACCTCCTCCAGTCCTAAAGTCCTCTATCCTCAAGTCCCACATCCTCCTCTCCTCAATTTTGTTTTATGCGTTGCAAAATGTAAGTTTGGGTAAACTAAAATCCATACTTCATCCATGAAACGCTATTTTTTACTTACCATACTCAGTCTCACTCTTTTGTCTGCCTTCTCGCAAAATGTTTTAGTAGAAAAAACACGTGAATTTCGCAAATCGAATGAACATCGTCTTTTGAATGAATTCATGGGTTTGTTATCGATACCAAATGTAGTGTATGATACCGTCGGGATTCAGAAAACTGCAAACTATATCGTAAAAATGATGGAGGAAAGGGGTATCAAAGCTCAAAAGTTAGATGCCAAAACCAAAGGGGTTCCTCCTGCTATTTTTGGCGAAGTAATTGTGCCTAATGCTACAAAGACGTTGGTCTTCTATGCTCATTACGACGGTCAGCCAGTAAATCCTAACCAATGGGCAGAAGGTATCAAACCTTTTGAAGCTGTTTTCTTGGACGGTTCTTTAGAAAAAGGCGGAAAAATCATTCCTACGCCCAAAGCCACAGAAAGTATCAATCCCGAATGGCGAATTTATGGTCGCAGTGCTTCTGATGACAAAGCAGGAGTTTTTACTATTCTGTCAGCTTATCAGGCTATGACAAAAATGGGCATTAGTCCGAAAGTTAATTTAAAATTCTTTTTTGAAGGAGAAGAAGAAGCTGGTTCTACCCACTTGGAAGAAATTTTAGATAAGCATAAAGATAAACTCAAAGCTGACCTCTGGGTAATTTGTGATGGACCAGTCCATCAATCTGGACGCAAACAGGTTGTGTTTGGTGTACGCGGAGATGTAAATATGGAAGTAAAAGTATATGCCTCTAAACGACCACTCCATAGTGGACATTATGGCAACTGGGCTCCCAATCCTGCTAATTTATTAGTTAATCTATTGGCATCTATGAAAGATGAAAAAGGGAAAGTATTAATCAAAGATTTTTATGATGATGTTACACCTTTAACAGCCTTAGAAAAACAAGCTTTAGCCAATATTCCTCCTCCCGACGAACAAATGAAAAATGAATTGGGTTTTGTCCGTGCAGAAGGTGATGGTAAGTCATTAGCAGAATTAATTAGTTTGCCTTCTTTAAATATCAATGGCATAGCGAGTGCCAATGTAGGTAAAATGGTTGCCAATATTATTCCTACTTCGGCTACAGCGGCTTTAGACTTACGCTTAGTGCTAGGAAATGATGCTCAACGACAGGTGCAAAAAGTAATTAATCATATCAAAGCTCAAGGCTATTATGTCACTACCAACGAAAGTATAACCGACGAAGAGCGATTAAAGTATCCACTCATTGCCCGTGTACAAGCTAAAGATGGATACAATGCGCAACGGACTAAAATGGATTTGCCAATAGCTCAACTTATCATTAAAGCTGTGCAGAGTACTTCTAAAGAGGACATCGTGTTGATGCCAAGCTCAGGTGGAAGTTTGCCTTTGTATTTATTTGGCAAATATTTGTCAACTACTACCATTACTGTCCCTATTGCCAATCATGATAATAATCAGCATGCTGAAAATGAAAACATCAGAATACAAAACCTTTGGAACGGCCTTGAAACGTATGTAGCATTGATGAATATTCAATAAATTGAACAGTATAATTATAGTGTATATCAGCTTTTTGAAATTGAAGCTGTTTAAACTTTCTGTTTATGAGGTGAAAGTATTGTATTTTTGAATAGCTTGTTTCAAAATTTGCGAAGCATAGCATCGCTACGTTGAGTAAATTTTGGAACAAGCTATTCTAAAAGACTTAGTTTAACCCGAAAGGGAAAGTTTAAACAGCTTCATTATAATCCATAACTATTACTTATCTTTAACCATCTAAATAAACCCTTTTAATAATGAAAAAACGTCACCAAGTGCTGTTAGTACTTGCTATTTTATCTGTCATAACTTTTCTAGACCGCATTGCATTTTCTACCGCAGGAGAACGTATCACAAAAGAACTAGGACTTTCGCCCGTACAATGGGGTTGGATTTTAGGCTCATTTACCTTAGCCTATGCCCTTTTTGAAGTTCCAACAGGTTTATTGGGTGATAAAATCGGGGCAAAATCGGTTTTGATTAGAGTAGTATTATGGTGGTCGTTTTTTACAGTATTAACGGGTTTCTCCACTGGCTTTGTCATGCTACTTGGCATTAGGTTTCTATTTGGCATTGGCGAAGCGGGTGCATATCCGAATATTGCTATTGCCTTGGCAAAATGGTTTCCTGCTAACGAACGTGGACAAGCCCAAGCCATCATTTGGGGTGCTTCGCGTTTAGGGGCGGGTTTAACACCACTAGTGGTAATTCCGATTCAACAGCGGTATGGTTGGGAGGCATCTTTCTATGTATTAGGCTTTGTAGGCGTAATTTGGGTGATTTTCTGGTACTTTTGGCATAAAGAAGACCCTACGCAGGCAAAAGATATTTCAAAGAGTGAGTTAGATGAAATCTTAGCGAAGCGTCAATTAGATAATCATGCAGATAAAGTACCTTTTAGGAAATTTCTGAAAAGTAAAAACTTATGGTTTCTGATGGGAATGTACGCTTGCTATGCAACAGGCATTTATTTCTTTCAAACATGGTTGCCTAAATACTTGCAACAAGGTAGAGGGGTCAGCGAAGACCAACTAAAATATATCAGTTCTATCGCTTTTCTATTGGCAGCATTTGGCTGTTTTATGGGTGGCTTTATTAGCGATATTTTAGTAAAGAAGTATGGCAAAAAATGGGGACGAAGAATTGTTCCGATGACTGGCATGGGTATTTCAGGTATATTTTTAATTATCTCGGCCCTTACTGTTAATAACACGGTTGCCATTGTCTTGCTTTCATTGGGTATGGCTTTTATGGATGTTACTGCACCAGTAGCTTGGGCGGTTTCAATGGATATTGGAGGAAACAGAAGCGGGTCTATTTCTGGAGCCATGAATTCAGCAGGATTGTTAGTTGCTTATTTAAATACCGTAAGTTTCGGGTATCTAGTGACTAATTTTGGATACAATTTTCCTGTGCTGTTACTTGGTGTCATCGTAATCATTGGTGCATTTTTATGGTTAAAAATTAATGCCGAAGAAACTATAGAGTATAGATTATGATTATACTTTTGTAGTATAAATCTGTGGAGGATATTTTACCCGCTGATTTCACAGATTTGAAACCGCTGATTTAAAGTTTCGATAAATTAAATTCTCCGTCATCTGCATAAGTATTCAGCGTAAATCTGCGGGAGATATTTTACCCGCTGATTTCACAGATTTGAAACCGCTGATTTAAAGTTGTGATAAATTAAAAATCTCCGTCATCTGCGTAAGTTTTCAGCGTAAATCTGCGGGAGATATTTTACCCGCTGATTTCACAGATTTGAAACCGCTGATTTAAAGTTGTGATAAATTAAAAATCTCCGTCATCTGCGTAAGTTTTCAGCGTAAATCAGCGGGTAAAAAAAATAGACAAAAAAGCTCAATGCTAAAAAAATACTACCATGGAAAACGAACAACATCAAGACGATAAGCTCGACCGTATCATCGAGGCTAGAATGAAATTGAAAGCTCGTTTTGAAGAAAAAATGAAAGCGACGCCTTCAATGGCTGATTCAAAACCTCAAGGAAAGGGGCCTATCAATAGGCACGGTATGCCAACTACTCCAGTTGGACAAACCCTAACTGTTAAATGGCCTGTCTTAGATTTGGGGTATCAACCAAAAATCCCTTTAGACAAATGGCGATTGATTATTGATGGCGAAGTAGAAAAGCCATTGATATTAACATGGGATGATTTTATGGCTTTGCCACAAACGGAGGATGTCTCAGATTTTCACTGTGTAACTACTTGGTCTAAACTAGATATGGTATGGCAAGGCGTACGTTTGTTAGATTTAGCGGACTTAGTACAACCCAAAGAAACTGCTACGCACATAATGTGTTATGGCTATGACACTTATACAACGAATGTGTCATTAGAAGAAGCCCTAAAGCCAGATGTATTGTTGGTGCATACCGTAGACGGTCAACCTTTGGCTGTAGAACACGGTGGACCATTACGGATGATTACGCCACAGTTATACGCTTGGAAAGGCTCTAAGTGGATTAAAAGGATAGAATTTATGCCTAAAAACAAGTTAGGTTTTTGGGAAGAAAGAGGCTATTCAAACACGGCTTATCCTTGGAGGAATGATAGATATAGTTAGTGAGGATTTAGTTGTGAATGAGTGAGTTGTGAGTTAGTGATTAAAAAAATAAAATAATTTTGGGATAATTGATTTACGACGAAGCTCCTTTTAAATTGTTCAATCACTAGCTTACAATTAAAAAAACTAACTCACAATTCACTAACTCACAACTATTTCAATCACTAAATCACAATTCACTCAATCACAATTATTTAACCCACCTCTGTGCCACAGCCACGGCGTATTCAACAAAAGATTTTACCGTAAATTCATATATTTTATTACCTGTTGATTCAGAATGCTCATCTAAATTTGATGATGTTTCATGCGACTCATAGATTCTTGGCGAAACCACTGAATATTGATGCGTGAAATTGATGATTTTATTAATAACTGTTGTCAATTCTAAACAAGGTATTTTTCCGCCACGTCCGTTCGAAACCCCTGCCAAAGCAAATACTTTGTTATCAAAAAGATGCACAAAATCCTTTGAACCTAATTGGTGTAGCGCATTTAATAAATCTCCGTTCACCGTCCAATTATATTCTGGACTTACCAAAAAAACTAAATCAGCTTTTTCCCAAGCACCAATCAATTCGCTTTGAAAAGGAGTTAATTCATCTTTGTTAATTACTCCTCTTCCTACTGAAGGAATATCAAAATGATGGAAATCTACCACCGTGGTTGACTCAAAACCTTCCGCAGAGAGTACTTTTTGGAGATATTTAGAAAAGCGTAATGAGTTGCTGTTTTTTCTGGGCGATGTGGCAATAATAGCAATATTCATAATGTTCGTTTTAGGGAAATGGGTATTAATTAAGCCGTAAATTACAAAAAATGTTTAATCTATAGCGTTAACCGATGTCGCTATAAAAATAGTTCACAGGTATTTCATGATAGACTTAAGTCAAGAAAAGATATATTTGTTGCGAAACTCTTCAAAAACATTGTAAATTTTACTTATCTCATCCAAAATCATGCAAAAATCAACTAGAAGAAAATTTTTAGAAAATTCAACAGTAGCTTTAGCTACAGGAACTATTATGACAGGTATTGCTACCACAGATTCAGAAGCCGCTGCACCCGTAGCTGGCAAACTTTCGTTTATTCATCATGTATTTTTCTGGTTGAAAGACCCTTCTAATAAAAAAGACCATGACCAATTATTAGCAGCCTTGAAAGCATTAGGAAAAATAGAAGTAATCAAATCTGCACATATTGGACTTCCTTCTATCAATGATTTTGACAAGCCCGTAACTGACGCTTCTTATTCTTTTTCAGTAATGCTGATTTTTGCTAGTAAAGAGGACGAAGAAAAGTATTTGGTACATCCATTGCATAAAAAATTCGGAGCAGACAATCATCACTTATGGTCTAAAGTAGTAGTTTATGATTCAGCAGATATTTATGTTCAGTAGTGAATAGACTCTTTTAAAGCTTAATCGGCAATATAAGTAAAGACTCTAGTATTTTATTAATATATTTTTGACGAAACAATTAAAAAGTATTAGTTTTAAAGTAAAATTATCCTTTTTAATTATTGAAGCTGTTTAAACTTTCCGTTTCGGGTTAAACTAAGTCTTTTAGAATAGCTTGTTCCAAAATTTACTCAACGTAGCGATGCTATGCTTCGCAAATTTTGAAAAAATCAATTCTAAAATACAATACTTTCACCTAAGAATCCGAAAGTTTAAACCGCTTCATTCAAAAAATAACCCTTAAACAAGTTTTCAATGACCACACAATCCAATCAAAAGTCCCATCTTTATACATTAATGACAGTATGGTTCTTTTGGAGTTTCGTTGCTGCCTCAAACGGTATTTTAATTCCTTTATTCAAGGAAAAATTTGGTTTAGAACAATGGCAAGCACAATTGGTTGATTTTGCATTTTATATCGCTTATACGGTTGGTTCTATTTTATACTTTATCGTTTCGAGTGCCATAAAAAGTGATATCTTAAACAAAATCGGCTACAAAAATGGGATTGTGTACGGTTTAATTATATCGGCGTTAGGTACTTTGCTATTTTATCCAGCAGCCGAAATGAAATCTTTTCCTTTATTACTCTCAGCATTGTTTATTGTTGGTTTAGGGTTCTCACTTCAACAAACGGCTACACAGCCATTCATGATTGCCCTCGGACCACCAGAAACGGGTTCACACAGAATTAACTTAGGTGGTGCTGTAAACAATTTAGGAGGGACTATTGGTCCAGTAATCATCAGCTTCGCCATCTTTGGTTCAATTGCGGCTGATGCTGCTAAAAATGCAACCATCGAATCAGTAAAATTACCTTATTTGATTCTAGGAGCACTTTTTGTATTAATGGCTATTTTCTTCAAAGTATCTAAATTACCAAGAATAACGAATGACGAAGAAGTAGAAATCGGAACAGGTGTATTGAAATACCCACAATTAATATTGGGTATGTTTGCTATCTTTATGTACGTGGGGGTTGAAGTAACCATCGGTAGTAATTTAGGTGAATACTTAAAAGTAACTCAAGGTTTAGATTCGTCTCAGATTTCGCATTACGTTTCGATGTTCTGGGGAAGTATGATGATTGGTCGTTGGACGGCATCAATCAGTAATTTTGACGTTACTCCGACTACTAAAAAATTATTGACGATCATTGTGCCATTCGTAGCTTTTGCCATTGTATTAGGTGTAAATACATTGCACGGAAGCGATATGAGCGATTTGTATGCTTATGGTATTTGCGTATTGATTATGATTGCGGCGTTCTTCTACTGCGATGAAAAGCCTGTAAGAACACTCTTAGTTTTCTCTGGAATGGGTGCTTTGGCAATGATTATCGGTTTAGTATCTAGCGGAACTGTTACTTTATTCGCTTTCATTAGTGGAGGTTTATTCTGCTCGGTTTTATGGCCATGTATTTTCTCGTTGGGAACAGCAGGTCTAGGGAAATATACCAACCAAGGTTCAGCATACATGATTATGATGATTTGTGGTGGTGCCGTAGTACCAGTACTACAAGGTATCGTGGCTGATACAATCGGTATTCAACAATCTTATTTTGTGCCAATTATTTGTTTCTCTTACTTAGTATTCTTTGGAATAAGAGTACAAACTGTATTGAGAAGACAAGGAATTGATTTTGATAATGCTGTTGTTACAGGCGGTAAAGGTCATTAATAATTAATGGAATTACATTTTCAAAAATTTGGAAACGGACAAAAAATCCTGCTCGCCTTTCATGGAATTGGGCAGGATTTTTTGTGTTTCCAACAATTTGGCGAAACCTTTGGTGATACCTACACTACCTATGCTTTTGACCTCCCTTTTCATGGGAAAAGCCTCAATAACCATCCCATAAATGGCATTATTACCAAAAACATTTGGAAAGATTTTTTGAACAGTTTTCTACATCAAAATAAGATCGATTCTTTTTCAATAGTAGGCTTTAGTATGGGTGGTAGATTTGCCTTGGCTACACTAGAAGCATTTCCCGAAAAAGTTGAAAACCTAATATTAATTGCGCCAGATGGCATTTCTGAGCATCCAATTTATGCCTTTGCCACCCATTTTAATCTGACGAGGAGGTTATTCAAATACGTTATTTTTAAAGAAGATAAGCTATTGGTATTAACCAAGCTTTTTGCCAAAATGCGGATTGTCCCCGAAAGTTCTATACGCTTTGCCCATAGAATGCTTGATACTCCTCGCAAAAAAAAGCAAGTTTTTGAATCATGGACTGGTTTTAGGCATTTAAAGTTTAATATGAGCACCCTAGCCAAAATTATTCATTCACGAAATATTAAAGTAAGTATTTTCACAGGGAAATACGATACAATTTTGCCGACTAAACAAGTATTGCCTCTCTCACAAAAATTACCAAATGTTCAGATGATAATACTTGAAGCTGGACATACAAAAATGCTTGAAAAAGTAGTAGAATACCTACAAATGAATGATAAAATAATATAAAGTGACATCTATCCGACTATATTAAAACAATTATCCTTCCAATTTCGTATATCATTTGTATTATCATGTATAATGCGTAGCTTTCATTATCAACAAACGGTTAATACCATAATCATTTATGAGTTTTATCAATGCTATAGGTACGGCTGTTCCTGAAAACTGTTTTCCACAGATTCAAATTGCGGAATTCATGGCTTCTGCACTTCAAATGAATGAATACGACCAACGAAGACTAAAAGCGCTGTATCGTTCTACCAAAATCAATCAGCGATACTCTGTATTAACAGATTATGGTAAAACTATTGATGAGTACGAATTTTACCCAAATACATTAGATTTAGAACCATTCCCAAGTATTTCTCAAAGAATGCTTGCCTATAAAAAATATGCATTGCCTCTTTGCCTAAAAGCGATTGATAACTTAGGCACTCTTCCAGACATCACGCACATCATTACCGTAAGTTGCACAGGAATGTATGCTCCAGGACTTGATATTGAAATTATTGCGTCTTTACAGTTAAACACTACTATTCAGCGAACCGCTATTAATTTCATGGGCTGTTACGGGGCATTTAATGGCTTAAAAATGGCCGATGTTATCTGTAAAGCTAATCCAACAGCGAAGGTATTGGTTATTTGTGTAGAGTTATGCACACTCCATTTCCAGAAAAAAATGGATGAGGATTTTCTCTTATCCAATGCATTATTTGCAGATGGAGCTGCGGCTGTTTTAGTAACAGGAACGCCTTCAGCGACGGGGCAATCATTAGCATTAAAATCGTTTTTTTGTGATTTGTACCTTGAAGGGAAACAAGATATGGCTTGGCAAGTAGCCGACTTTGGTTTTGAAATGACGCTCACTTCATACATCCCGAAATTGGTAAAATCAGGCATTAAGGCACTAACAGATAAATTATTAGAAAACTGTGGATTGATGACACAGGATATTTCATTATATGCTATGCATCCTGGGGGAAAAGCTATCTTAGAAGCCATTGAAACGGCGCTAAGTATTAGTGTGGAGGACAATCGGTATGCCTATCAGATTCTGAGGGATTATGGAAATATGTCGTCGGCAACAGTACTTTTTGTATTGAAGGCTATCATCGAAGATATAGCAAATGTTCGCAAAAACCAACATATTCTAAGCTGTGCTTTTGGGCCAGGACTGACGTTAGAATCTATGATTCTGGAAATCGTTTAGCGTTTCTCTAAAAACCATACTTCAACGAGAACATAATTCCGCTACTGTATAAATTAACCTTTCCTCGCCCTACTTCTTTCAAAGGTGCTTTCAAATAAGGTTCTGCTTGGATAGAAAGATGGTTATTGATTCGTTTCTCAAACCCAAATGAAATATTCAAGCTACTCATAAAATAATCATTATCTCTTTTCCAAGATACATATCTAGGGAAATTAGGTGGCACTGTAGCTGTTTCGGGATAATAATATTCATATCCTTCTGTCAACATCAAATAAGAAGATGCCCCTGCACTTACAAACCAAGTATCTTTAGCTTTCTGTAAAACATTGTAACGGATATTAAAAGGTATATCCAAAATTTGACAATCGCCCTCAACACTTGTAGGCAAAACAGGGCGGGTAGCCCAGTTTTTTGCCCACGCATGATAGTTTTCGATACCCGTACTGTATTTTTTTGAACTATAAACTGCACCTGTTTGAATAACGATACGCTTTGTGATATTATACTCGAATAATATCCCTGCCGATTTACCAAGTGCAAAACCTGCTAAGCTTTCTACTCCATTTGCATCTGGTGCAATAGATAATCTAACCCCAAAACGTGAAAATTTATTAGATTTAACGAGCGGACTAACACGAGGTTCACTGCTACTCTCTTCAAATTCTGGCAAAGTGATTTCTAACGCTGATTTTAGTGGCTTTAAGGGCTTGCCAGTAAGTAATGACAAGCTTTCAGATGTTTTTAATGAATTATCTCTTGTCACATTTCCTTGGGTGAATGATACACCCTGTCCTATCTCTTTTTTCCCAATATTATCTATACTTCTTTGTCCATCACTATTTATTCCTGTCTGACGAATATTCGATACCTCCTGAACTCGACTAGTATAATTAAAATTAGTAAATGATTTAGAGGTTACTTTATTCTTTACTAAGCTTGGGATAGACTTAAATGTTTTTAATGACTTTGAATTGACTTTTTCATTGTGTTTTGAAACAGCATCAACCTTATTTTCTATCACTGTGCCTTTATCAACACTTTCAACTTTAGGTTGTACGGTTGTTTTTTTATCATCAGGTACTGAAACAGCATTAGCATTAGTAATATTTTCACTTAGTTCTTCTCCCTTTGTAGTGCTTTGTTTAGATGCTTTTGATACCTCTTTTTGACTTTCTAATTGATTATTGTTTAGTTGTGTTTCCGTAGTTAATTTTTCTGTGAGGTTATTTTTAGTAAAATAATATATCGTAATCCCACTCACAAAACATAGCAAAAACAGCAATAATAACCATCTTTCGTATTTATAACGACTTTTTGGTATTATTGCAGACTGGGGCGCTAGCTTATTTTTAAGTTTATCCAGAGACGACTGGTCAAACGGGATTTCTACCTTATCAGAGGCTTCTCTGATAAGGTCATCCAGTTCATCATCGGACATATCCCACCACTTATCTGACATCTTTTTAGTAAGATTCTTTGTTGAATCTTTATTTTATTCTTTTGTTATTTTTAAAAACGTTTACTTAACATTTCTCTCAAATTAACCCGCGCACGAGCTAAATTTGACTTTGAAGCACTCACTGAAACGCCTAGCATCTTTGCTATTTCTTCATGCGAGTAACCATCTATGGCAAACAAACTAAAAACAGTTCGATAAGTTGGAGAAAGCCTTTGCACAAAAGATAATAGTTCTTCATAAGCAAGATTAGCTGATGCCTCATCACTCCTATCGCTCACATTTTCTGCATATTCTATATCATCATGGTCATAATGCTTATGGTTTTGCCTGTAATAATCTAGTGCAGTATTAACCATAATTCTTCTGAACCAATTCTTAAACGATTTATTCAAATCAACCTTTTCGGCATTGTTAAATACTTTTATAAACCCATCATTAACAATCTCCACAGCCTCATCCCGCGTTCTGGTATAACGCAAGCAGACACTCATACCGTAGCCATAAAACTGCTTGTATAGCAATTCTTGACTCTTAGAATCGCCGTTACGGCATCCTTCGAGTATGATTTGGAGGCTGTTATTCTTATCTGTAATAATGGGCATTTTGAATACGTTTCATTACCATTACGGTTTTTATCACAAAAGGTTGCGTAATAATATAGGCAATATATGTTTTTTTTTATTCTTTCCTTATTCAACAATTAAGATAACTATCCCAAACCAATAATTCATGATTTTCAAAGTTTTTAATTAACTTTGTTTGATTATACCCCCTTAAACACATGACTATCCATAAAGAAAGTAAAGGTACTATTTTAGTTACAATCATTTTTTTAACCATTTTAAATAGTGCAGTTGCTTATTTTTTTCCTGAAAATGAATTATTACGCAAAATTGTTATCGCTTTTAGCGTAATATTTGCATTGATTATTTTACAATTTTTTCGTGTACCTGTTCGTACAACGGAAAAAAATTCAAAACACGTCATTGCTCCAGCCGATGGAAAGGTAGTGGTAATTGAAGAAGTGGTTGAAACTGAATATTTCAAAGAACCACGCCGACAAGTTTCTATTTTTATGTCGCCTATCAATGTTCATATCAATTTCAATCCAATTTCTGGTATTGTTTCTTATTTCAAATATCATCCTGGGAAATATTTGGTAGCTTGGCATCCAAAATCAAGTACTGATAATGAAAGAACAACCGTTGTGGTAAAACACGATAACGGCACGGAGGTTTTGTTCCGTCAAATTGCAGGAGCATTAGCCCGTAGAATTTGCTGGTATGTAAAAGAAGGACAGGCTGTAGAACAAGGAAAAGAATTTGGTTTTATCAAGTTTGGCTCAAGAATAGACATTTATCTTCCTTTAGATGCTAAAATTTTAGTGAACTTAGAAGACAGACCAATAGGCGGTGAAACAGTGATTGCTGAATTAGCCTAATATTTTTCTAAACAATGAAGCTGTTTAAACTTTCCGTTTCTGTGGTGAAAGTATTGTATTTTTGAATTGATTTTTTCAAAATTTGCGAAGCATAGCATCGCTACGTTGAGTAAATTTTGGAACAAGCTATTCTAAAAGACTTAGTTTAATCCGAAAGGGAAAGTTTAAACAGCTTCAATATATATCCCGAAGGGTAAATTAAAAATTTTAAGTATTTTTAATTTACCCTTTTTGTGTTTAACACCATTTTTATACCTCAATCTCAAGAAATGTTCAATCGCTTATTATTCATTGTTGCAGTTTGTTTACTTTGGAACTGTTCTAGTTCAAATAAAAAGGAGACTTATATTCCTCCTGTGCCTTCTAATAAAACTGGAAAAGAATTAGCCCAGACCTACTGTAGTAGTTGCCATCAACTACCCTCTCCTGATTTATTAGATAAGACGACTTGGGAAAGAAGCGTGTTGCCTAAAATGTCGTATAGATTAGGGTTAGAGCCTGATATTTTTAAAGTGTACAACGGAATGTCTCCCGAGGAATTACCAATTCTTGCGGCTGCCAATGTATTTCCCGAAAAGCCTGTGATTGCCCCAGAAGATTGGGCTAAAATCATTAAATATTATATCGATAACGCTCCAGAGAAACCCCTTCCACAAGCTCCAAAAGAAAAAGTTTCTCTGGGCTTAAGCAACTTTAGGGTGGTAGAAATACAAGGAATTCCCAACAAAATACCTTATGTAACTTTTGTTAAATTTAATCCTGCTCAGAAAAATATTTATATAGGCTGGCGCGGATTACAAAGTTTTCTGAAAATTTTTGATTTAGGATTTACACAAACAGATTCGTTGAGTGTTCCTAGTCCTGTTTCAGATATAGATTTTTCTACAAAAAATAATAGAGTATTAACCATGGGTTTGATGGACCCTAATAATTTCAGCAAAGGTAGTTTGTTCGAAATCAATGCTCAGAAACAACAAAAGCCTATTATAGAATCATTACAGAGACCTGTACAGGCAACTTTTGGCGATTTAAATCAGGATGGACAAGAGGATTTTATCCTTTGCAATTTTGGTAACGAAATCGGGAAATTAGCTTGGTATGATGGCAAAAATAAGCAAGAACACCTTTTAAAGGCACTCCCAGGAGCAAGAAATACATTCATCAAAGATATGAATGGGGATAACCTGCCCGACATTGTGGCATTGATGACGCAAGCCCGAGAAGGTATTTTTATCTTTTATAACAAAGGCAATGGGAATTTTGAAGAAAAACAAGTCCTCTCTTTCCCTGCTGTATATGGTTCTAGTTACATGGAATTAGCAGATTTCAACAAGGATGGCTTCGTGGATATTTTATATACCAATGGAGACAATGCTGATTTTTCTATTATCCTCAAAAGCTATCATGGCATCAGAATTTTCATGAATGATGGCAAAAATAATTTTAAGCAAACTTATTTCTACCCGATGTTTGGAGCATCCAAAGCAATGGCAGCCGACTTTGATTTAGACGGAGATTTAGATATTGCTGCGATTTCATTCTTTACAGATCCCACACAGAAGCCTCATGAGGATTTCTTGTTATTAGATAATCAAGGGAATAATCAGTTTAAGGTGGCTACGTTCCCTGAGGCTACTCATGGGAAATGGATGGTAATGGATGTAGGAGATATGGATCAAGACGGCGATGCTGACATCATATTAGGCTCGTTTTTACGAAGAGGTATGCCTGATGTTGAACAGTTAAACATGGGGCGGAAATTGCCTCCCTCTGCGATTATTTTAGAAAATAAAAAGAGAACAGCAAAGGCTATTCTCTAAATATAATTTTATCTTGATGAACAAAATTGATGATTTATAATCTTACACCATTTCTTCTATTAGCTTAATGATTTGCGATAAGCCTTCTGCATCTGCTTCAGAAAAATCGTCTAATTCATCTGAATCTACATCAAGCACTAGGAATACTTCTCCGTTTTTGTTGATAGCAGGTAGCACAATTTCAGATTTTGATGCCGAAGAGCAAGCAATATGTCCAGGGAAGGCCTCTACGTCTGGCACTATGACAACTTCTTTAGTCGTATAGGCATGCCCACAAACACCTTTATTGAAATTGATGCGTGTACAAGCAATAGGGCCTTGGAAAGGGCCTAATACTAATTGATTCTCTTTCTTTAGATAAAACCCTACCCAAAAGAAATTGAAAGCTTCTTTTAATGCTGCTGATATATTAGCAAGATTTGCCGTTAAATCGTTTTCTCCTGAAACGAGTGATTTGATTTGTGGCAAAAGACTTTCATAAATTTCTTTACGATTAGTCGTTGATGGAATATACAAACTTTCTGACATGCGTATTAAGCGGTAATAGGTTGGAAGTAGCGTTTCATCCAGCTTTGTGCTGCACTTACTTGCCAATTGTTTTTAAATTCGCCGATATTAGCCACTAAATTATTAAAGATTAAGGTATCAGGATGAATGATTCCTTCGGCTACAAGGCTTTTAATTTTCAACATCTCTACACTTTGAAGTGCATCTTGATGAATGAACACGATAGAGCGGTCGAAGAAATTAATATTCATTTCAGCACTAAGCTCTTTCAACCAACGCGTAGAAGCATCAATAGAACAACCAGACGCTTGATTCTGGGCTTCGTCTACGGCTACTACAATAAAACGGTTGTGTAATATTTTTACCGAACCTACTAAAGGAACGCCATGTGCTGCCCACTGATTTACCTGTGCTTCAAGGGTCTCTAGCACATAAATAAATTCAGTATCGCTTAAATTTTTATCAGTCTGATATACCCAAACACGGGCATAATCGGGCATTTTTTCAAAAGGAATAAACATATTTTTTCTGTTTTCTTTTTCACTAAAGAGATAATGATTTTTAAGCAAAATCAGTTCCTAAAAATTAACGGCTTTAACCTGTAACTCCAAGAGTTTACAAATTAAAGCCGTTGACGTATATAGCTAATGAGTTGAAAGTTTATGAGTCAAAGGGATTTTATAAACTTCATTCCCCTTCTTCTACTGATGCTCGTCTCTTAACAAATCATTCACTGTTTTTACAGGATTGAATGTAATTAAAGGTACTTCAACAAAAATGGTATTCCAGTCAGCCATTGCTCCATTCCAAAGACCTGGCAACTCTTGCGCTTTCAAGTCTTTACCATCTTTAGATTTTTGGGTAACAAAACCTGTTTTAGGGTCACGGAATTTTAGTAAATCAAATTTTTCCCCTTTACTATTTTTCAAAGCACAAATTAAATCTACAGGGTTGAAGTGCGTTGAATTATTAAAAATTTCTTTTTGTTTTTCATCTTCTAAATCAACCTGAGCCGATTCAACAATTTGTAAAGAAGTAGTTCTGTCAGCGTTTTTACACCAGAAAGGCCCCCCCCCAGGTTCACCAGTATTTTTTACAACCCCACAAACACGAAGCGGACGATTAAGCTTTTTAAGGAAATAAGCTATTTTGTCGTTATGAGGTAAATCTGTAAAATTTGATGGTTGCAATACACACAATTCTTTTTCAAAAAATTCAGTCAATTCTATAATCAAAGGTTGCGAAGCAAACTGAGTTAACTGATGCTGATAGTCGAATATTTTGTCTTGATAATATACCAATACTCCTGCCAAAGCCTTTTTATAGTCATAGGTAGTTTGTTTGATACGGTCTGGCACCACATTATCAATGTTTTTAATAAACACGATGTTGGCATCAATATCATTCAAATTAGCTAACAATGCCCCATGACCTGCTGGACGAAACAGTAATGACCCATCTTTTTCACGAAAAGGTGTGTTGTCTAGGTTTACTGCAATGGTGTCTGTCGAACGACGCTGTTCGGAGAACGTAATATCATAGCTCACACCAAAAGCAACTTCATAGGTGGGCACTACCTGATCTAAAAGCATTTGGAAACGGCTTAAATGTTCGGGCGAAACAGTAAAATGTAGTTTTACAACACCATCGGTGTTAGCATAATTTGCCCCTTCTACCAAGTGTTCTTCAATGGCTGTTCTATTGCCTGTGTCATATTTATGAAACTTTAAAAGTCCTTTTGGTAAAGAGCCATATTCTAGTCCTTTGCTTGTTAAATAATAGTCGGCAATGGTTTTTTCGTCGGCATTTTCAGGGAGAACTTTCTGCAAATCGTCATAAAATGCAAACTCAGGTAATCTTTCGAAGAACTGATTCGTTGATTTATCTGATTTTCCTTCTTCCAAAAAGGCAAATAAAGACTTAAACATCCTTGAGGCTGCACCCGATGCAGGAACAAATTTCAATGGCGTAATGCTTTTCACTTTACTTTCATAAAGGCTTACATATTCGGCCAATTTCTCGTCAGAAAGCTGTATTACACCATTTTCAGGAGTAGCGGCCTTTTGAAGCTGCATAAATGGGAATCCATCTTTGAAATCCTGAATTTGCTGTTCAACAGTTTCTAAGTTAATGCCTAATTCTTGAATTTGATTGAGGTCGTTTTGAGTAAACATAGTAATTTGGTTTGCGGTAATCAATATATGCAGTAATAAGTTATTATCTTTCTTACAAATATATAAGTAAAAAATTATACCAGCCTGTTAGGTATTATTTTTTATAAATAATGCCATTTTTCATCACAAATATCACATTTTTGATATGAGAGATACTCTTTTCTGGCTCTCCTTCAACGGCTATTATATCTGCAAAATAGCCATTTTTTATTCTTCCTAGCTCTTTTAGTTTAAATACTTCTGCATTAATAGCGGTGGCCGATTGTAAAACATCCATAGGTTTCATCCCATATTCTACCATTAACTCCATTTCACGGGCATTTTCGCCATGTGGGAACACCCCTACATCTCCACCCATACAGATTTTCACGCCTGAATTTAAAGCTAGTTTAAAACTCTTGCGTTTTTCCTGAATACGTGTTGGCTCAGGCTCTTGTCCTTTTTTCCAGCCTTTGTATTGGGTAGTGGCATCACCAGCGGCCAAAGTCGGGCAAAAACATACCCCCTTTTCTTTCATTAAGGCAAATACTTCCGCATTTCCACCGTCGCCATGTTCTATTGTTTTAATACCCGCCATAATTGCCCGCCGCATTCCTTCGGTCGTTGAAGCATGAGCCACCACATCCCTCCCCGAACTCTTGGCAATATCAACGACTAATTTTAATTCTGACTCCAAAAAAGTAGGCTGAGCATCTTTGAAAGGTCCCCAACGATAATCGGCATATACTTTTATGACATCTGCTCCTTTCCCAATTTGGGTTCTCACTGCTTTTGATAAATTATCTATCCCGTCGGCCTCCTCTGCTCCTTGTATTACAGTTACATCTGACTGAAAGCCTTTTGGTCCATAACTACCTGTAACGACTAAAGCCCGCCCTGCTACTAACATCCGTGGACCTGCGATAATGCCTTTTTCAATAGATTGCTTCAAACCTACATCATCATAGTCTGAGCCTTCTGTGCCTAAATCTCTAACAGTAGTAAAGCCAGCCATCAAAGTGTTTTTGGCATGAACAGTCGCCCTGACGATGCGTTCCGCACGAGATTCTTTCAGTACTTGGTCGTCCCAAGAGGTTTCGTTGTAGGGATGAAGTAACAGGTGGGAATGTCCTTCAATCAGCCCCGGCAATAAAGTAGTATGAGGTAAATTGATAATTTCCGTATTTAACGGAACGTTTAGGTTTTCGCCCACAGCGATAATCTTATCTTTTTGAACCAATACTTGCCAGTTTTCATGAATCACCTCTCCATCGAAAACACGAGAGGGTTTAAGCAAATAAGTATTTTGTTGTGCAAAAGATGGTAGGCAAAAGAATGAAAGGATTATTGAGTAAAGTAAATGTTTTTTCATGTTTGCTGAAGAAGTTAGTTTATAAACAAAAATAGCACGACTCGTGAGAATCGTGCTATTAAAATGATTTTTTGTTTGCGGATTAGTGGATTTTGCAGACTTTAGGACTAGAGGATAATGAACTAAAAGACTTTAAGAATATATTTAGGCTACTGCTTCTATTTTGATAGTATTATCTCAATATTGACCAATCTATCATCCTGTTATTCTAACATCTAATAATCTCCCTGTCCTTTAGTCCATCATCCTCTAGTCCTAAAGTCTCTCCAAAAATCTACTTAATTCTAAACACAGTCTTCATCTCATATCTCACTTTAATCTTCTGTACATCGATAGTGCTTTCAGGCATGGCGTCTGCTGACTCTACTCTTGCTGATTTCATCATCATATTTGAATACATCGGTGTAGGTGAATAACCGTTATCTATTTCGTAGATTTCTAATGCATCGCCTAATTGCTCACCGATTCCTTCAAGTAAATACTTTGCTTTATCCTTTGCCGCTTGCAATGCCTTTATTTTAATCTCTTTTCTCAATTGCTCTATTTTAGAATATTCAAAGCGTTCGATATTAGTAGAAGCAACACCTTTATCATCTACTTTAGCGATGATTCCATCGATTTTATAAAGGTTAGATACCTTAATTACATAGTTTTTACTTTCTAAAAATATCGTTGGTTTTTTCTTACCAAACCATTCACGATAACCATTGATATTCCCTACTGTAAAGTTTTCTTTCACAATACCAGCCTCTTCAACACCCTTTTGGAGTTGTTTCTCTAAAGTCATAATATCCACTTTATTTTTGTTGTCTTTGTCCTTAAAGTACTCTCTGAGCGTTACAGATACATATATCTCATCTGGTAATACTTCTTGTTCTGCACTTCCTGTTACTTCAATTTTTTTAGGTTGAGGTTTCTCTACGATTACTTGTTGTGCAGTGCTTGCAAAAGCTCCTAGTCCGAAAGGAACAACGAGCATTAATAGTTTAGCTAATTTTTTCATCTGATTGTTTAATTTGATTTGACAGGGAAACGAGCCTTTTGCTTGAAAAGTATTTTGTTAACAAAAGATTAACATTGCTCATAAAGATAAAAATAAAGAGCCACAAGATTGAGATTAATGCTCAATTTGTGGCCCTTGGATAAAAATAGACTGTTGTTATTTATTGTACTGCAAAGCACTATCGTTAATAGTATATTTTCCAGATTTCATCAACTTTAGCATTTCTGCACCCGCCAATAACACAGGACCATAACCATGTGCTGCCAAAACATTCACTGGACGGTAATAATAAAAGGCTGGGTCAAAACCCATTCCTGTACCTACACAAACCCCTTCTACTTGCCCCTCTGCATTTACTTTGGTAGCTACAGCATTCCATGCTAATAAGGTCGCTGGGCCATACGCTTTAGCATCCAACCACCCTTTGTTAATGGCTCTAGCAAACGAATATGCATAAATAGCCGTTGCCGATGTTTCAAGGTATGAATCTGGACGGTCTAATAATTGGTGCCAGAAACCACTTCCTGTTTGGTATGAAGCCAAGCCTTTTGCATGTGCTTTTAACAATGTCAATACTTCTGCACGCCCTGCATGATTCTCTGGTAAAACATCTAATAATTCAACCATCGTCAAAATAGCCCAACCGTTGGCGCGTCCCCAGTGGAATTCAGGATGCGTTTCCATATCAGCTACCCAACCGTGCATAAATACGTTTTTCTGGTGATTAAACATTCTTTTAGAAAACTGAGAAACTTGTTTAACAGCATCATCAAAATAACGATTATCGCCTGTTAGTTTACCCATTTGTGCCAATGCAGGCACACCCATGAATAAATCATCTAACCAAAGTGTATTAGCTTGCGGACGATTACGTGCTAACGTACCATCAGCAAAACGAAATTCTTTTGTACTAATATAATTGATGTAGTTATCAATCAAAGGACGTAAATCTGTTTTGATGACCTTCCCTGTGGTTGCCTTAATCATGGCAGAACACACCGCACCACAGTCGTCTAAGGCATGTGGCATCAATACCTGACGAAGTCCTTTACTACTTGGATTTTGCTTTAATACCTCTTTGAAATAAGGAGCTTTCTCCGCTAGAAAAGTCATTCTTTTACGGGTATATTCATTGAAACGTTCATCGCCTGTGGCCTCGCTAGCTGCTAACATTCCTGAGTAAGTAACGCCCCATTCGTAGCTAGTTAAGCTAAAAGTTCCTCTTTCTACAACGGCACTAGTATCTATTTTAGAAAAATCTGTAATCTCCTTTTTAGTCGTATTGCTAATTACTTTGGTAGGTGTTACGGCATCCAAATATTTATGTACTCTATTGAGCAACTGGGTAACCTCCTCTACTTTCGGTGTAGTATAAGCCACAGGGTAATCTGGCTGAGCCGTATGAAGCATTTCTGAATGTAAAGATTTTTGCTGTGCCAAAGAAGGTAAAGCTGTACCTAAACATAACAGAAGGAGAAAAGAGCTTTGTTTAATTTTTTTCATGCTTAAATGTATTATGGTTGTTGAGAGCATAAAGGCAATACTCTCAGAAATCTAATGAAGTTTAAGTATATTTCATGATAAGATTGGTTATTCAAGTATATAAAATGATTTAATTTGGCATAAATAATTAAAAAACAATAATATGTTTAATCACTCTCAGAAAACGTTTTATATCATTTTAGGTCTTTTTCTCATCAGCTTTGGTCTTTCAGCCCAAAAGCCCGTTGTTACTATTCCTATACAAACCGCTCAGAACGCCTTGGTTTTTCAGACAGATCAAGAAAACCGTCTCGGAACAGTCTTCTTCGGCAAGAAGCTCGCTCAAGCATCAGAATATCCTGTAGTTTCTAAGGAATATAAAAACAGCGATGAAAATTCGGGGATTTTCAACTCCGTTTACACGCCTAGTGGTACTTGGAATTTAGTAGAACCTGCTATTCAAGTAAAACATGCTGACGGCAATACTTCGTTGGAGCTAAAGTATGTAAGCCATGAAGTAACAAAAATTGATGACAATGTTTCTCAGACAATGATTGTGCTGAAAGATCCTGTTTATGCGGTAGAAGTTAGGCTTTTCTACAAAACCTATTTCAAAGAGAACGTCATCGAGCAATGGTCTATTATCAAACATCAGGAAGCTAAAAATATTACTTTACAAAAGTATGCTTCTGCCAATTTGTATTTCATGGCAGATGATTATTACCTCAATCATTATCATGGTGGTTGGGCTAAAGAAATGAAGCCAGAGGAAACAAAGCTAACGGCTGGGATTAAAACATTAGATTCTAAATTAGGCACAAGAGCTAACTTATTTCAGCCTCCTACTTTCATGCTATCTTTCGATAAACCTGCCACGGAAGACTACGGAAAAGTATTATTAGGAACATTGGCGTGGTCTGGTAATTTCAAGATTGATTTTGAACTAGACACCTATCATAATCTTCGTTTATTGGCGGGAATCAATTCTTTTGCTTCTGAGTACTCTTTGGCTAGTAACCAAGATTTTAAAACGCCTTCATTCATCTTTACTTTCTCTGAAAATGGAAAAGGCGAAGCCAGTAGAAATATGCACAATTGGGCTAGAAAATACAGGATTTTGGATGGTGAAGGCTCTAGACTGACACTGTTGAACAACTGGGAAGCTACTTATTTTGATTTTGATGAGCCTAAACTTACAGAACTTTTCAAAGATGGTAAAAAGTTGGGCGTTGATATGTTTTTATTAGATGATGGTTGGTTTGCTAACAAATACCCACGAAATGGTGATAATGCAGGTTTGGGCGATTGGCAAGAAAACCGCAAAAAGCTACCGAATGGTATTGGTTATTTAGTAAAGGAAGCCACAAAGGCAGGCATTAAATTTGGTATTTGGGTAGAACCAGAAATGGTAAATCCGAAATCTGAGTTGTATGAAAAACACCGTGATTGGGTAATCCGTGAGCCTGAACGCCCAGAGCAATATTTTAGAAATCAATTGCCTTTAGACTTGTCGAATCCAGAAGTACAAGATTTTGTATATGGTGTAATTGATAATTTGTTTACTAAAAATCCAGAGATTGCTTTTATTAAGTGGGATTGTAATGCGGTAACGTATAATGCTCATTCAGAATATTTACAGAAAAAGGGGTTACCTCAAACCCATTTGTATGTAGAATATGTCCGAGGGTTGTATAAAGTATTAGAAAAAATCAGGGCTAAATATCCTAAAGTACCTATGATGTTATGCTCTGGCGGAGGTGGTAGAGTAGACTACGAAGCCTTAAAATACTTTACGGAATTTTGGGTAAGTGATAATACAGACCCACTTGAAAGAGTATTTTTACAATGGGAATATTCTTATTTCTATCCAGCCATTGCTCAGTGTAACCATATTACAGATTGGAGTAAAGTAGGTATTAAATACCGTACTGACGTAGCGATGATGGGTAAAATGGGTTATGATATTGTAGTAAGTGAGTTATCTGAAAAAGATTTACAGTTTAGTCAACAAGCCTTGGCAAATTATAAGAATGTTAGTGATGTTATCTGGCATGGTGATTTGTATCGTTTGAAAAACCCTTGGGAAAATCCTTATGCTTCGTTGATGTTTAGTAATGCACAACAAGACCATGCGGTGGTATTTTCATACTTAACTACCAACAGATACGACCAAGTGTTCAGTATTACGCCTGTGAAATTAAAAGGATTAGACCCTAAGAAAAGATACAAGGTTCAGGAAATCAATATTTATCCTGATACGAAGTCTAGCTTAGCAAAAGACCTTGTTTACTCTGGCGATTATTTAATGAATGTAGGTATCAATCCAGATATTACACGCAGAAGAACAAGTGTAGTACTAGAACTGACAGCAGTAAAATAGGTGATTTTTAGAAGATTTCAAAGACTTTTGGATTTATACTCGCCCTTACTTTTTGCCTTGATGCAAAAAGTAACAAAAAAATCAAGAATTCCTAAACTCGCTCCGCTCAAACAGTAGGAATTCGATGTTCATCAATCATAAAAAATCGGTCGAAAAACTAATTTCGACCGATTTTTTATGATTTTCAAATTTGGGATGACCCCTATTTTGTTTATCCGAAAGCTGAAGTCCGAAATCAGACAGCCAAACTATCTTACTCTGAAAGCTCTAACCATCTTAATTCTTTCTCATCCAAATCATTATTGATTTCTTCTATTTCTTTTGCCCAAGCAGTTAAGTCTTCATAACTACCGCCATTGTTTAATCGTGTCGTTAATTCTGCTTTCTTTTTTTCTGCTTTTTCGATGGCTTTGCCTAAATCTTCGTATTCTTTTTGTTCTTTGAAAGAAAGTTTTCTTTTCGTCGTTGAAACCTGAACAGAAGGTTCTAACTTATGATTATTCGTTGAAACTGGCTCACTTTTCGCTTTAGGTTTTTCGCCTAAAGTAATTTCGTTTTCTTCCAACCATTCTCTATAGTCAGTATAGTTTCCAGGGAAATCTCTAATTTGTCCGTCGCCTTCAAATACAAAAAGGTGTTCAACCAATTTATCCATAAAGTAACGGTCGTGAGAAACCAATAATAGACAACCTCCAAAAGCAATCAAGAAATCTTCCAAGATATTCAACGTTTGGATATCAAGGTCGTTGGTAGGCTCATCAAGAATCAAGAAGTTGGGGTTCTTTATTAATACTTTCATCAATTGCAAACGTCTCTTTTCTCCCCCCGAGAGTTTATCTACCGCCGCATATTGTACTTTCGGTTCAAATTTGAAGTGCGTTAAAAACTGGCTTGCAGAAATGGTTTCGCCCGTTCCTACCGTCACTACCTCCGCAATATCTTTGATAACGTCAATTACTTTATCGCCTGGTTTAAAATCTAAATCTCCTTGGGTATAATAACCATACACTACAGTTTCGCCCGTAGTAATACTACCAGAGTCTGGCTTTAGATTTTGGGTAATCATGTTCAAGAAAGTAGATTTCCCGATACCATTTTTACCAATAATACCTATTCGGTCTTTACGTTGGAAAATGTAAGAGAAGTTTTCAACAATCTTTTGATTGCCAAATCCTTTATTCAATCCCTCAATTTCAAGAATCTTACTACCTTGACGAGACATTTTTACATTCAAAGTAACTTTTGAATCGTCTTTAGATTGCGAAGCTTTTTCTTTCAGCTCATGGAAAGCATCGATTCTATATTGAGCTTTTGTACCACGCGCTTTTGGTTGGCGACGCATCCATTCCAATTCTGTCCTTAACGTATTTTTTGCTTTATCGATACTCGCCGCTTCCGAGGCTTCACGTTCAGCTTTTTTCTCTAAGAAATAACTATAATTTCCACGGTAAGGATATATCGTTCCGTTATCTAATTCAGCAATGTTATTACACACTCTGTCCAGGAAATAACGGTCGTGAGTAACCAACAATAAAGTGATATTCTGAGCAGAAAGTGTTTGTTCCAACCATTCTATCGTTTCTAAATCCAAGTGGTTGGTAGGCTCATCAAAAATCATCAAATCGGGCTCATCAATCAATACTTTCGCCATAGCTACACGCTTACGTTGTCCACCCGAAAGTTGAGAGATTTTACGCTCAAAATCGTGAATACCTAGTTTCCCCAAGATTTGCTTCACCCTACTTTCATAATCCCAAGCATCGTGCTTGTCCATCATTTCTAAAGCATCCGACAAAAGGTCTGAATCTTCTGGATTTTCCATCGCCTTTTCATACATTTTCAAGGCTTGATTGGCTGGAGAATCGCCAGTAAAAAGCGTATCCATTACACTCAATTGCTCATTAAAATCTGGATTCTGGAAAAGGTATCCTACCGAAATACCTTTACGGATACTTACAGTTCCTTCATCAGAAGGAATCAATCCTGCCAGAATGTTCATTAAAGTAGTTTTACCTGCTCCATTTTGTCCGACTAAAGCTACTTTATCTCCTTTCGAGATACCAAAATTTATGTTACGAAACAACCACCTTTCGCTGTAGTTTTTCGAGATATTTTCTGCTGATAAATAATTCATACTACAAAGGTAGGAACTAAAGCTGTAAAAGGATAGAGAGTTGAGGGAATTAGGTAGAAAGGGATTAATTACTTAAGGTCTAGCAGTCCAAAAACTTCACTATGAGAATGGTTAATATCTATAATGTGAAAATTCAATTTGGTTTCGTTTTTAAGGATATTATAGATTGCCAACGAACGAGCATCAGAAGTCACAAAGTAATTGATTGACGTTTCAGTATCTGACTGAGCAAAAAGTTTGGAATCATTTGGTATAACAGTTCGAGGTTTTAATTCTTCTCTTGTTTTACCCTTTTCGGTAAAAACTATCTTAGCAAACTCTCCTGTTCTTTTAGCATGATTCAAATTAAATTAATATCTGAATATTCTTTAAAGGCAACTCATTAATTGAACCCAAAACACAATACTCTGCTATAGAAATAGTAGATATTTTTAAGATAACTCCTTGTTCAAGAAAATATTTAAAATACCCTCTTGCATTAGTATGTAATGGGTCTTCATCATTTAATAATCTAATGAAGAAACTGGTGTCTAACAAAACACTATAATTCATACGTCCCTCTTAAATTAAATAACCATTCATTTGCATCAATTCCATTCCAATTCTTTTTTGCTTTACCAATTAAAGCATTGAGGTATGAATCATCATATTTAGGATTAAAGTCTATTAACTCCAAGAGTGTTAAAGTACTTTTATCAATTTCGCCTGTATCTATATTTTGTTTTCCGTACACCCTGACACCATATTTTTTATATAGCACATTTTCTTCTTGACCCTCCAAAAATGTCTTTGATGTATCTATTGTTAAAGAGCCAAAATCTGGAGTATCGATATGAATATTAGCTTTACTTTTCCCGCCAGCATTGGTAAGAGTGCCATAAAAATATAGCTCTGCATCTACCCAGATATTTTTTGTTCTAACAAAACTCGTCTGAGGGGTAATTCTTAGTTCAAGTTCATTATCTTTTCTCAATGAAGTTCTAAACTCAAATTCATAGTTTTTTTGGATAGATAGTGCTTGGATATTCTCAATAGCCTGAGCTGTTTTTAGTTCTAAAAAATCTATTGAGTTAAGATGGCTAATTTGAGTTAAAACAGCACTTAAACTGATAACAGCTTGGAGACCAGTTCTAAAGACATTCCTTACCGAACCTTTTTCAAGATTATAACTAATTAGAGGTCTGTCTTTTTTATTAATGGGATAGAGTAAATCTTCAACATTTTGTAGAAGCAAAGAAATCTCCTTTATATCATAACTTTCTGGTGAAAGCTTGATATTACCATAGTTACCAATAACTCTTATCTCTATATCTCCGAATTTTTCCATTTGTTACAAATATACAAATTTACGAAATGACAAATACTTTTGTCAATAACAATCCTTTCTGGATTTCTGTTTTCTTTAATACACCCTCCTATCAAGCCAATTCTCCATTGAACACATAAACTTTTTTTTGGAAACAAGTCAATTTATTTTTGGGTTTACGACTTATCATAAAAGTTCTTAATCTTGTAGGTTGTAAGTATTAAAACCAAAACGAAAACTCATGTTACAATTTCTTAAATATGTTTTAGCTACCATAGTCGGATTAATAGTTTTCTCTATTGTTAGCCTTTTTATAATTATTGGTATTGCTGCCGCAGTTGGCTCTTCTAAAGACGAAACTACTCTTAAGGATAATTCTGTTTTAAAATTAGACCTCAATCATAGCATTGTTGAAAATGTTAGCGACGATGAAAATCCTTTCAAGGATTTAGGTGGAGCATTCATGGACAATAATGAAAGCATTGGTATGGTTCAAATCAGAGAGGCTTTGAAACGTGCCGCCGTTGATAGTCATATCAAAGGAATTTATTTACAAGCACATTACCCTCAGGCAGGCTATGCTCAATTAGAAGAAATCCGCAATGCGCTGTTAGATTTCAAAAAATCTGGAAAGTTTATCTATAGCTACGGCGAATCATTTACTGAAAAAGGATATTATGTTACCTCGGTATCTGATAAAATTTATTTGAACCCTGCGGGCGGAATGGATTTCAACGGTATCAGTGCTGAAGTAAGTTTTTATAAAGGTGCTTTAGATAAACTAGATATCAAGCCCGTAGTTTTCAGAGTAGGCGAATATAAATCAGCGGTTGAACCTTATCTTCGTGAAAACATGAGTGATGCCAATAAGCAACAATACTCATTACTACTAAATAGTATCAACAATCATATCTTTGAGCAAATTGCAAAATCAAGAAACATCGACGTTGCAACGTTGAAAAAGGTTGCTGATGAATTAATTGCCTACAAACCAAAAGGAGCTTTAGCATCAAAATTGGTGACAGATGTGGGATATTACGATGAATTTGAGGCTGATTTCAAGAAGAAGTTAAAGAAAGAAACAGAAGACAAAATTGATTTCGTAGGTCTTTCAAAATTCTTAAAAGCAGAATCTGCTATTCCTTTTAACGACTCTCAAAACAAAATTGCCGTAATTGTAGGTGAAGGAGCGATTATCGGAGCAAAAGCAGATAAAGGAAATATTGGCTCGGATGATTGGGTGGCTGAACTTCGTAAAGCTCGTGAAGATAAAAAAGTAAAAGCCATTGTATTAAGAATTGATAGCCCAGGGGGTTCTTCATTAGCTTCTGATGTAATGTGGCGTGAAGTAGAATTAACCAGAAAAGTAAAACCTGTGATTGCTTCAATGGCAGACTACGCAGCGTCTGGAGGATACTACATGGCAATGGCGGCTGATACTATCGTTGCTGAACCAACAACCATTACAGGGTCTATCGGGATTTTTGCTCAGTTTTTCAACTTTGAAAACTTCTTGAAGAACAAATTGGGTATTACCAACGACCGTGTAAATACTAATGCTCATTCTGATTTCCCAACAGTTACTCGTGAAATGACTGATTTTGAAAAAGATTGGTTTCAGAGAAGTGTAGATGCAGGCTACGAAACCTTTACTTCTAAAGCGGCAAAAGGTAGAAAAATGACGATTGAGAAATTGAAATCATTAGCAGGAGGACACGTTTGGTCGGGAATAGAAGCAAAAGCGAATGGTTTAGTAGATGTATTAGGAGGCTTGGACGATGCAATTAAGATTGCAGCGAAAAAAGCAAAACTAAAAGATGGTGATTATAAAGCGAAGTTTTATCCACAACCAAAATCTTTCATTGAAGAAATTTTTGAGAAAAAAGAGGAAGAAGCACAAGCTAAAATTATGAAAGCACAATTTGGTGAATTAGCACCTTATGTAAAACAAATTCAAGACTTGAAAGCTCGTGAAGGCTTAATGACTTTGATGCCTGAGGTGATTGAATTTAAATAGATTTTGAAATATTAAGCATAAGTCATTCAGAATTTCCCTTTAAAATAAAAAGTTTTAGAAGGCTTGAAGAGTTTTTATTTTATTGTCGACCTTACTTTTTGTCTTGATACAAAAAGTAACAAAAAAATCAAGAATTCCTAAACTCGCTTCGCTCAAACAGTAGGAATTCGTTGCTTATCAATCACAAAAAAGCGGTCTAAAATAGTTTTCTGACCGCTTTTTTGATTTTAAAATTTGAGATAACTCATATTTAATATCTTTAGCTTTAGACGAATCACAATGAATAAAAGTTAATGATTATCTTGTTTTAATTTTTCGCCAACTCTAAAATTTGATAGCCGACAACTGAAGTCCGATTTCCGAATTTATATTTCTCATTGACTATTCTTATGAAAAAATGGATACCTTTTTTAACAATTGTTATCTTCTTGGCTGCTTGTACAAGCAAAGTCTCTACAGTTTTTGTGGTACGCCATGCAGAGAAGGATTTAGTCTATAAAGGTGATGACCATTTCCGTCCTTTAAGTGCTTCGGGGTATCAACGTGCTGGTAAACTTGCCAAACGTTTAGCCAATGAAAAAATTACTAAAATTTATGCTACTGAATACCTAAGAGTACAACAAACTGGCGACTCTCTGCGTATCAATAATCAAATAGATACTACTATTTATAGTGCTAGAAATGCTCATTTTTTGGATAAAGTTGAACCTCGTAAAAACATTTTAATCATTGGACATTCGAATACTGTTCCTGAAATTGTTAGGCTTTTGGGTGCAAACTTTGACCTAAAAATAATTCCAGAGAGCGAATATGACAATTTGTATGTCGTAAAAATAAAAGACAAAAAACTCGTTGAATTCAAGGCCGAGAAGTATTAAAACTTCAAACCCAAATCTAGAGAAATTAGCCCATTTTTAGTAATTAAATTACTATAGCCTTTTGTGTGGTTAATTTCGGTTAAGCCTCTTTGGTATTGAATCCCAAAAATAAAAGAATCGTCTCCGCCATTCAATCGCTTTTCAATACCAAATCCTAACAATAGATTGATATCTCCCAAACTAAAAACATCTGGTTGATTCATTACCCGTTGGCTATATTGATAAAGCGGATTGGAGGTTCTATCAATGGGTTTTTCGGCAATTTTCAAATCGAACGTACCTCCAAACTGCAAATAAACAGGTGTATCTGAAAAAACACCGTCACTAAAAATCTTGAGTGTAACGGGCACTTGTAAATATTGTAGGTTATATGCCGCTTTATTCCCCGTATGCTCATCGGCAGTGAGTGGATACGTGCCAAACAAATCATTATCATAAAAATTGCTTCCAACAGCATAACTAACTCCTTTGACACTGTACCATAATCCTGTACTAAAAGCATATTTTTCGGCAAAATAGAAATCTATTACAGGTCCTAAGCTCATTTTCAGGTTGATTCCCGATGCATCAAAACCGCGGAATTCCTTTGATGCATCTACTTCGTTGAGTGTAATAGTGGGTGAAAATTTAAACCCTATTTTTAATTTATATAGCCCGTTACGATACCCTCCGCCATATCCAGAACCGTATCCATAATTTTGAGCGTAACCTCTCGTTATCATCAACAGAATAAAAAGGACTAAAAATGCGTTTTTCTTCATAATTTTGTACTGTTAAATATGGTTTTGAAACTTAGACGAATACTACTGCTTAAAACTATTAATCTAAAAAACTTATGCTTCAAAAGTATAAATATTATATTATTCTCCTCTTTTCAAGCTTAGTTTTTGCTTGTACTTCCGAACAAGATAGTTCTTCTGAACCCGATGTTAGTTCGGTAAAAGTAAATGTAGCTATTCAACGACTTGACAAAGATTTACTTGCGTGTAAAGACAAAAATCAGTTAATAAATTTCTTCAATGCACATAAAAGCTTTGTGAGTACTTACTTTCAAGTTTTACCACAAGACTTTGATAAATTGGCTGAAAGATTACTCCCAGTAATCACCAATCAGGCTTTTCAAGACTTTTATAAGCAATCTCAAGAACAAGCTTTTTTTGGAAATACCGAGCTTGAAGATGATTTTAAAGAAGCTTTTCAGCACCTGAAATATTATTATCCTGACTTCAAAGAGCCTAAAATTATTACAATTTTTACAGGTTTTTTTGCGCAGGATATACTAAGTAGTCCAGAATTAATAATTTCGGACTCATTAATTATTATTGGATTAGATTATTTCATGGGAAAGAAAGGAAAATTCTTACCTGACATTTATGACTATCAATTAAGGAAAGCTTCTCCTCATGCTATTGTGCCACAAGCTGTGCTTTTACTTTCTGCCAAATACAATGCAACCAAACCTTCTGAAAAATCGTTATTAGCAGATATGGTTTGGTATGGAAAAAGTTATGTTTTTGGTCATACGATGATGCCCTCAAAGGCTGATAGCCTGTTTATTGGTTATTCAGATGCACAATTGACCGACTGTTATACGTTCCAAAAAGATATTTGGGCTCATTTTATTGATAATAAATTATTGCATACCAATGATGACCCCATCAAAGCAAAGTATATCATGGATAGACCTACGACGCCTGAGATTGGAGCATCTTGTCCAGGGGGAATCGGTCGTTGGCTAGGCTGGCGAATTGTAGGAAAATATTTTGACGAGAATGATAAACTGACGATTCAGGAATTGATGAAGGAAACAAATGCCCAGAAGATTTTTGAAGAGTCTCATTATAAAGGATTACCAGATGAGGAAGAGTGATTTTGGCTTAGGCTTTGAACAGCAAACTCTCCAATTTTTCTATTAGGGGGCGACTTAAGTCGCCCCCTAATAGAAAGTGAATATTGTACGTGTGTGATAAATATACCTAAAATTTTTGCACACTTATTAAATTTAGGGTTACATACTCGAGCTTTATGCTTGATATTTAAACAATCACTTAATCACTAATTCATAACTAAATTAATAGCTTTTTAGTAATTAACCCAAAAAATGGCAAAGCGAAGTAGCAATTTTGGAGCAGAGGTTTCTCCAGAAGACAAGAAAAAAGTAAGCAAAGAAGGTTTTCAGAAAGCCTTAAAGATTTTTAGATTTACCCTTCCTTATAAAGGCACATTTTTAATAGGTTTTATATTTTTGGTACTCTCGCAGATTACCACTATGAGTATTCCTTTATTGATGGGTCAAATGGTTGGCTCAATAGTTTCACCAGACAAACTACCAGACGCTGCTTCGGGAATGAGTAGTGGTATGATGACGGATAAACTTCAACACGTTTTTCATGAAGCACCTAAATTTACCTTGAACGAAGTAACTCTTTTCTTTATTGGATTACTTATTTTACAATCTGTATTCTCTTTTTTCAGAGTATATACATTTACAAGGGTTTCTGAACAATCAATGCGTGATTTACGCAATGCCCTATATAGTAAAATCATTACGTTACCAGTTCCTTTTTTTGAAAAAAATCGTGTGGGTGAATTAATGAGTAGAATTACAACAGACATTGGTCAGCTACAAGATATCCTATCTATTACACTGGCAGAACTTTTTCGTCAAGTATTTACTTTAGTCGGTGGTATTGTATTAATCTCTTACTTATCGAGCAAGCTAACGCTTTTTATGTTGCTTACTTTCCCATTCTTGGTAATTGCTGCCATTGTTTTTGGGAGATTTATTCGTAAAAATTCTAAAAAGGTACAAGACGAACTAGCCGCTACTAACATCATTGTTGAAGAAACGTTACAATCTATCAATGTTGTAAAAGCTTTCACCAATGAAAGCCTAGAAGCGCATCGATATGGGCTATCTGTTCAAAAAGTAGTAGATTATGCCTTAAAGGCTGCTACTTTCAGAGGAGGCTTTATTTCGTTTATTATTTTTGTACTGTTTGGTGGCGTAGTGGGCGTAGTATGGTATGGTGGTAATTTGGTATTGCAAGGCGAATTATCCTTCAAAGACCTTTTCACTTTTATCATTTATACAGGTTTTATCGGAGGTTCTGTAGGTGGTTTGGGCGATATGTATGCGCAGATTCAAAAAACAGTAGGTGCTTCTGAACGTATTTTAGAAATTTTAGATGAAGAATCAGAAGTAAAAATTGTTGACATAAATGCTCCGAAAACAGCTGTTATACCAGCACCAGCGAAGACAAATAATGAGCTTGCTATCCCTAAAATTCAATACAAGAATGTTGCTTTTAATTATCCTTCTCGCCCAGATATGGAAGTGTTGAAGAATATTTCTTTATCTGTAAAATCTGGCGAAAAAATAGCCTTAGTTGGTCATTCGGGGGCAGGAAAATCAACCATTGTGCAATTATTAATGCGTTATTATCACCTTTCCAAAGGGGAAGTTTTAGTAGATGGTAAAAACATCAACACTTTTGATATTACAGAATTAAGAAAAAATATAGCCATTGTACCGCAAGAAGTAATGCTTTTTGGTGGCACAATTTATGAAAACATTGCTTATGGTAATCCAGAAGCAACAGAGGATTTGGTCATTGAAGCCGCCAGAAAAGCAAATGCTTTAGATTTTATCAATTCATTTCCTGAAGGTTTTAAAACGATTGTGGGTGAACGTGGCGTAAAACTTTCGGGTGGGCAACGTCAGCGTATTGCTATTGCTCGTGCGATTTTAAAAGACCCTGCCATTTTGGTGTTAGACGAAGCAACAAGTGCACTAGATTCGGAATCTGAAAGATTGGTTCAAGATGCCCTAGACCGCTTGATGCAAAACCGTACTACAATAATTATTGCCCATCGCTTAGCAACTATTCGTAATGTAGATACAATCTATGTATTGAAAGATGGCAAAGTAGCCGAAAAAGGAACACATGACGAATTGGTCTTGATTGATGAAGGAATTTATGCTAACTTAGTAAAGTTGCAGTTTGAAAATGCAATGATAATAGAATGAAACCAGCAATAAAAGACACATTAAAATCATATAACCTTCGCCAAACAGACTGTCGTGAAGGTATTTTAGATGTTTTTATGAGCAAAGAACATGCTTTGGCTCATGCAGATGTGGAATCGCAATTAACTGAACAGTTTGATAGAGTAACAGTATATAGAACCTTAAAAACTTTTGTAGATAAGGGATTAATTCATAAAGTGCTGGACGATGAGGGTAGTATTAAATATGCACTTTGTAAAGACAATTGCCATTCAGAAGACCATACTCATCACCACGACCATGTGCATTTTAAATGTACTACTTGTGGCTTAACAACTTGTTTAGATCATGTGGTGATTCCTAATTTTATTCTGCCCGAAGGATATAAACGTGTTGAGACTAATTTGTTAGTACAAGGGGTTTGTAAGGCTTGTAATCGATAGTTTCTGTAGACTTGAGGATGTTGAGACTTAAGGACTAGAGGACTCTGGATATTAGACTAAAAGATGCTAGATGTTAGACTAGAAGACGCCAGATGTTTGGACTAGAGGATGCTAGATATTAGACTAGAAGACGCTACATATTAGACTAAAAGATGCTAGATGTTAGACTAGAAGACGCTAGATGTTTGGACTAGAGGATGCTAGATATTAGACTAGAAGACGCTACATATTAGACTAAGAGATGCTAGATGTTAGACTAGAAGACGCTAGATATGAGACTAGAAGATATTAGATATGAGACTAGAAGATGTTAGATGTTAAACTAGAGCAGTCGCACTAAAAATATGTTTTTTCTATTAGGCTATTCAGTGATGGATAGCCTATTTTTATGATATATTATAAACGAATAACAGCGTTCATTCAGCATTGATTAATCTTTTAGTCCTAAAGTCTTCTAATCTTAAAGTCCATAACCGGTCTCCCAGCAAACATCGCATAAAAAGGGCTGTTGGGCGAATATTCTTTTGATAATTTATTAATTTGGCAAATTATTACTTATTTGTGGCTTAAATCTTCATCAAATCATTAACAAATTCATGAAAAAACATTTTTTATTACTTTTTTCATTGCTTTCCGCAGGAAGTACTATAGCTCAAAGCCCGCTGTTACTTCGCCAACCAAGTATTAATAACGACGGTTCGGTAGTATCATTTTCATATCAAGGAGACATCTGGACTGTACCAAGCTCAGGTGGAAATGCAACAAGGCTTACCATTCATGAGGCCTACGAGAATAATCCTATTTTTAGCCCTGATGGCAAGCAAATAGCCTTCTCAGGTACTCGCTTTGGCAATAACGATATTTTTGTAATACCTGCAACAGGTGGCTTGCCTAAACGGTTGACTTATCACTCAAGTCAAGATGTAGTAGCTAGCTGGACACAGAGCGATAAAATATTATTCTCTACAAGCCGTGAATTTAAACAAATTGAACGCCCACAAGAAGTTTATACGATTAGTCCCAAAGGGGGAACAGAGTCTCGTTTATTAGAAGCCGTTGGTTTCGACCCTGTGCTATCACCTGACGGAAAATTGGTAGCCTTTGTCCGTGGAGACATTAACCCTGTAGCTCGTCAGGCTTATAATGGTAGCTCAAACAGAGATATTTGGATGTACAATACCAAAAACAAGAGCTTTAATAAAATAACCCTTTTTGATACCAACGACATCATTCCTCAATGGGGCAAGAATGGCTTACTTTACTTTTTGAGTAGCGTTGACGGAGCGTATAACTTATACCAAATCAAAATTTCGGACGAAGGTAAGGCAATAGGTGCTCCTAAAAAATTAACGCAATTTAAAGATGAATCTATTCGTCATTTTAGTATTTCAAATGATGGTAATACTATCGTATTTGAAAAAGAAATGGCACTTTTCACCTATAAAATTGCGAATGGTGCCATTGATAAAATCAACGTGATCATCAATGCAGATGAGCGTTTTGATGCATCAGAACAAAAAACATTGGCTACTGGTCTAGATAATTACAAAGTTTCTCCGAACGGTAAATTACTTGCTTATAGCATTCGTGGAGAAATTTTCATCAAGGAAGCTGACAAAGAAAAAACAAAAAGCATTAATGTTTCTAAACATGCTTTCCGTGACGTTTCACCAGCTTGGTTGAATGACTCAACTTTGTTGTTTACTAGCGACCGCAACAATGGCAATTTTGATTTGTATCTAGTAAATTCTGCTGATGGTGCTGAGCATAATATCTTCAAATCGTTGAAACATCAAATCGTACAACTTACTAAAACGCCAGAAGATGAGACTTCTCCTACAGTTTCACCAGATAATAAAAAGATTGCTTATGTAAGAGGGAGAGGCAACTTTATCGTTGCTGATATTAGTGCTGATGGAAAACTAACGAACGAAAAAATCTTGTCAGAAGGTTGGAACAATCCTTCTGACATCGCTTGGAGCCCTGATAGCAAATACATCGCTTATAGTCAATCTGATTTATATTATAACCAAGAAGTATATATCAGAACGGCTGATAATTCAAGCAAACCTGTCAATGTTAGTATGCACCCACGTGGCGATAGTAATCCATTCTGGAGTGCTGATGGTTCTAAATTAGGTTTTGTTTCAGAAAGAAGCGCTGGTCGTAGTGCTGACGTTTGGTTTGTATGGTTGAAAAAAGAAGATTGGGAAAAAGAAACACAAGACTGGCAAGAAAAAGAAACACCTGCTCCTGATGCTAAACCAGAGAAAAAAAGTGTAAAACCAATCGTTATCGATTTTGATAATATCCACGAAAGAGTAGTACAAGTAACAAATTTCCCTGGCGATGAAAACGATTTTGTGATTTCAAAAGATGGTGAAACATTCTTTTATACTACATCAACTAGCTCGGCAAAAGGTAGAGATTTATACAGTGTTAAATGGGATGGGAAAGAACTAAAAGAAATTACGAAAGGTGGCAGTAACCCTAATAACCTAACATTAGATAAGGAAGGTAAATATATCTACTATACAAAAATGGGCGGTAGCTTATCTCGCGTTGATGTAAAAACGGGGATGTCTGAACCAATGCCGTTTGCTGCCAAAATGAAAATAGACTATTTGGCAGAACGCACACAGGTATTTGAAGAAGCTTGGAGAACCATTCGTGATGGTTTTTATGACCCTAAGTTCCACGGAAACAACTGGGTACAATTGCACGATAAATACAAAGAGCGTTGTATCAATGCTAGTACTTCTAATGACTTTAGAGATATGTTTAATTTACTATTAGGTGAATTAAATTCTAGCCACATGGGCTTAACCGCACCAGACCGTGCTGAAACGCAGAGAGAATTGACTGGATTGTTAGGAACAGAACTTATTCCAACGCCAACGGGTATGAAAGTAAACCATGTTGTACCAGAAACACCTGTAACAAAAATTAAGAGTGTTATCAACGAAGGCGAAACCATCACTGCTATCAACGGACAACAAGTTAGCGAAAACGAAAACTTCTATAGTTTGTTAAATGGATTAGCGAACGAAAAAGTAATCGTCAGTGTAGTTGATGCCGCAGGTAAAAGTAGAGAAGTGGTAGTGCGTCTTACACAAAGCATTAGTGATAATTTATACAATGAATGGGTTGAAGGCAGAAAGAAATTAGTAGAAAAATTCTCGAATGGTCGTCTAGGTTATATTCACATTAAAAGCATGGATTTCCCTAGTTTTGAAGTTGTAGAAAGAGAATTTACTGCTGCTGGTTATGGCAAAGAAGGTATTTTGATTGATGTTCGTTATAATGGTGGTGGGTCGACAACGGATTATTTAATGACTATTTTAAATTATAAACAACATGCTTATACCATTCCAAGAGGTGCAAGCAATGATTTAGAAAAGGACAAGAAAAAATTTAGAGACTATTACCCAATAGGTGAACGCTTGGTATATGCAGCTTGGACAAAGCCATCAATTGCTCTTTGTAATGAAGGAAGTTATTCTAATGCTGAGATTTTCTCACACGCATACAAATCTTTGGGTATAGGTAAATTAGTAGGCTTACCAACAAATGGTTCGGTAATTTCAACAGGAGGAAAATCATTAATGGATGGTTCGTTTGTTAGATTGCCGGGAAGAGGTTGGTACACTAAAACAACTGATAAAAACCAAGAGTTAGGTGCTGCCATTCCTGATGTTATCGTTGAAAACACACCAGACTGGATAGCTAAAGGCACTGACGAACAATTGAAAGTAGCAGTGGAAACACTATTGAAAGATATTGATGCTAAAAAGTAAAATTGTTTAGTAAAAATGAAAATCCGTAATCAACAAATTGTTGGTTACGGATTTTTTATGGACTGGTCGGGAGACCAGCCATGGGTATTTGTTAGGATACCAACCATGTTTATTCATCGGGCAACCAATGATAGTGTTGCCTAACACCCATGGCTGGTCTCCCGACCAGTCCATAAATGCGTAAGCAATCCATGAGTACGAAGCAATAAAACTAAAACCTATCCATAAAATGAGTAATAAACCCATAATTATCTTCTCCAAGTTCATAAAACTTAGCTGAAGACCAAACATAATTTTCAGGTCTATTTGCCAAATTCCATCTTTCCTGCAATGGATTCAAGTGTATATATGCTAGTTTTTGAATAAACATTTCTCGTGAAAAAACCCTTATTGCTAAAGCGTCTCTTTGCCAAAAGTGATATTGTCGGTCATTTTTTTCAGACTTGAATTTTTCTAATATGTGAGGATGATTTTTACTTAAATCATGCTTAAATTGATGTGCTGTAAACTTAGTAAAACTAGTATCAGGCATTTCTTTTCCATTCTTTTTTAACATCTCCCAAAGGAGATGTATATGATTTGGCATAATGACAAATCCATAGATTTTTATACAATCACGTTCTACTAAATTTCTTAAACTGTCTATAATAACAGTTTTATATAAGTCGTGTTTCAATAGATGTTTCCATCCAAGTATTGTTGATGTATAAAAATAAACTTCACCAATCTCCATGTGTGAATTACGTATTTGAGGTGCATTCATAGTGTAGAATTTGTTATAATGGACTGTTTGAAATTAGAATGGGCTGGTCGGGAGAGAAATGGACTGGTCGGGAGACCAGCCATGGGTATCGAGATAAAAGATATTACCTTCTATCTTTAAAGAATTGCTATGTTCTACTCCAATAAAGCCAATACATCATCCTTTGTCAAGGATTTTACAAAACTCTCTTCTGTTGTAATCAATTCGTTCGCTAGGCGTTGTTTGCTTTGCTGTAATGCTAATATTTTTTCTTCAACAGTATTTTTAGTAATAAACTTATATGTAAAAACGGTATTTACTTGCCCTATCCTATGCGCCCTGTCTATTGCCTGAGCCTCAATAGCAGGATTCCACCAAGGGTCTAAGATAAATACATAGTCAGCCGCAGTAAGGTTTAACCCTAGTCCTCCTGCTTTCAAAGAAATTAAAAAAATCTGTATGTCCTCGTTATTCTGAAACTTCTCTACCTGTGCTTGTCGGTCGTGGGTACTTCCGTCTAAATACGCATACGTTCGTGATTCTTGGTCAAGGCGTTCTTTGAAAAGGTCGAGATGTTTCACAAATTGACTAAAAATCAACACTTTATGTCCTTCTTCTAGAATTGTGTCTAGCTTTTCCATTACATCTTCCAACTTACCAGAATCTCCTTGATAATCAGGTTCTGTCATGCGTGGATGATTGGCCAATTGACGTAATTTAGTCAGACCTTGTAACACCACCATTTGTGACATCGCCATGCCTGCTTCTTCGATATGCTCTAAAATTAAGTTCCTAAAATACGATTTTGCTTCTTCATATTCCTTTTGTTGTTGCTCTGTCATCTGAGCATAATGGATGCTTTCTATTTTAGGTGGTAGTTCGGTGGCTACTTGTGACTTATGCCTTCTCAACATAAAAGGCTTGATGATAGAATAAAGCCTTTGCATTTTTACATCGTCCCCTTTCTTTTCAATCGGCACTTGAAATTCATTCCTAAAAAAATGCTGTGAGCCTAATAACCCAGGATTAATGAAGGTCATCTGCGACCATAAATCCATTGTACTATTTTCTAAAGGCGTTCCCGTTAATACTAATCGATTCCGAGAATTCAATTGCATTACGGCTTTAGTGATATAAGAAGATGGATTTTTAATGGCCTGTGATTCATCCAGAATCACATAATTAAATCGATAGTTTTTCAGTAAATCAATATCAATTCTGATGATGCCATAGGTAGTAAGGACTACATCATAATTATCAAAAACTTCAATATTTTTATCGCGATAAGTACCGGTATAAGTCAGTATCCTAAGTTCTGGCGTAAATTTTCGTGCTTCCATCTCCCAGTTATAAATCAAGGAAGTAGGTAAAATCAATAAACTTGGCTGATTATTCTTTTGTTCTTTTTGTGATTGTAACAACGTAAGGGTTTGAACGGTTTTACCCAAGCCCATATCATCCGCCAAACATCCGCCAAAATGATAATCATTCAGAAATCGCATCCAATCGTATCCTGCTTTTTGATAGGGACGCAAACTGCCAGTAAAGCCTTTGGGTAACTGATAGGTTTGCATTTCTTCAAAATCTCTCAGTTTCTCCAACTTTCTACTCAACACTGCCGATGCCAATGACTCACTTTGTAAATCTTGCACCAATGAAAGATGGTGTTTATTCAAGATAAAGCCATCTCTTTCTGAATGATGTTCAATAAAAGCAAAAAGCTCGGAATATTGGGTAAACCAAGTTTCTGGAATCACAGCGATTTCGCCGTTTGGTAACGTAAATTCCCTTTTTTTCTGTAAAATCAAATTTCTAAGTTTCAGAAAAGGTATTTCAAAATCACCAAAATGCACAATCGCATGAATATCGAACCAATCATTTCCTTCGGTAATATTTACTTCTATATTTGAATAACCTAAGAAATATTTTTTAGCATCCTCTTCTACACTCTGTTCTATGGTGAAACCTGTTGCTGTTAGTTCAGCATAATTTTTCTGAATGAGTGCCAATGCATCACTTTTAGGGAGAATCATTCGCCCATTTTTCAGTTCTAAACCCAACGCTTCAAGCTTTGCTAAAGTGGCTTTCTCAAACGTCAAATTTCTTTCTACTTTATGAAAGACATAATCGTCTCCATTTTTTTCCATGCTCACATTTACTTCGGTAGAAAAACTATCGAACCTAAAAGTGAATTTTCCGTATTGAAAAGACAGACTAATGGCTAACGTAACATCTTCTTCTTTCTGAACATCCACATCATTCGCTTCAACCAATACTGTTTGATGACTCTTTTGCTCGGCAAGGTTCAAAATAGGAATAACGGCATATTTTTCGTTCAAAATTTTAAAACCCTTAGGTCGCACATCAAACATACTGATGATGGATGTAACGAATTTGCGGTAATAATCTTCCTCAATGGTCTTGGGTATGACAATAAATTTCTTCTTTAAAAAAGGCCTAAGCTTTTTACCATCTACTTCTTTGGCAAAATGATAAAGCTTATTTTCAAGAATCATCCATGCGGGTTCGTCACAAACGATGTAGGCATTCTTATATTGAAAATCTATTTTTTCCCCTTCATATTTAATCGTAGGATAGTAATGAGTATTTTCTTCATTTCGCATAAAATGAAAAAATACCGTTGCTTTTTCAGACAATACTTCTACTTTTTGCCAGATAGGATTGCCGTCTCCTCCCATGATAAACAATTGTTTGCCTAGCAGTAAGGGCAACATTTCTGCTTTTATTTTTTCGACATAAGCAGCAATTATTTCTTGTAAAGCCTTCTCTCCTTTTTGTTGGTCATATACTTTCAAGAAAAAATCAACGACTGTTCTTTTTTTTGAGCCAACGAATTTTTTATAAATATTTTCTGATTGAAGGTAATCAATGAGCTTTACTAACTGCAAATCGTTTTCGTCTAAGCCGTGTGCAAACTCGTTGATGTTTTTTATCGAAACATTTTGGTTGAGCAAAGTCAATTCTTGTTTGTCATCTAACTGAACGACAAAGGCCTCAAAGAGATAGCCGAGGTACTCGTGGTTGAGTATCGAATAAATAATCTGAAATGGCTGAGAAGTAGAAACTTTCATGATAGATTAGTCAAATTCATTTTTTTGACCAAGTAGAGGTTTTAGTTAACTAAAAAGTTATTCAATAAAGCAAAGAAGTCATTATTTTTTAAGATAATGAATCCTAAATATAGCTAAACTTGATGGGTTTTACCAAATAATTAATCACAAATTTAAGGCTTGATAATAAAAAAGTCGCTTTATAGGATAAAGCGACTTTTTTTAGTTTTAATTATTTTTTCTTCCTTCGTGCCTTTTTTGCTTCGGTTAGTAATTTTTTTGCTTCTTCTCTTTGGGAAGATTTTCGCTCAGAATCATCTATTACCTGTTTGTAATACTCTATCGCAGTATCATAATCTTGGTCTTGCGAAGCTATTTTTCCTAGGGCTATCATCGATGACCAATAATAACCCGAATTAGTCGACCCCGTTTGTTTGGCAAAGTCTATTGTTTTTTGAAAATACGTCTTTGCTTCTTTATTGTCTCTATCATAATTCATCGCATAATAACCCAGAATATAAGCAGCATATCTACCACTCACGCCTTCATAACCAGGATAATGCTCGTCTATTTTTTGCAAAATACTTTTGGCAATGGTTTTAGCTTCAGAAACACGACCAGCTACAAAGGCACTTCTAGCATAGAATCGTTGAAAAAACGGATTGTCTGGGTACGTCTCATACGTGTATTTTGACAAATTCAACGCTTTTTCATTCATGTTTTCTAGTCCATAAATCTGTAATAAAAAGTAGCGTGCCTCTGTACGTGTATAAAAAGCATTATAACTTACTTTTTCTAACTGACTGATTCCTTTTGGCTTATCACCTTTAGGAAACAACCAAAGTACTGGACGAAGCATCGCATAATTCTCTTTTACATAATGGAAGTAATAATTGTAGAGACCATCACCAAACATCAATTCTGGACTAAAATCAGAGAAACTTCTTGACCTATCAAGGTATTTTAGTGCATTTTTTGCGGCAAAAGTAGCCTTCGTCCAATGTTTTCTTTCAGAATGCAAACGTCCTTTAAAAGCATAGGCTGCCGCCATGAAGAAAGCCGCCTCTGGATTTTCAGAATCATCCCATATTTTCTCAGCCTTTTCAATGCTTTTATCCATGTATTCTATACATCGCTCATCGTAAATGACATTTTCAGTATTAGGCACAATTTTCCACCATTCCATTAATCCCAATAAAAATTCAGGGAGCGGATGGTCAGGATATTTTACTTTCAAATAATTAAACTCGCGTTCGGCTTCATAAAACTTGAAATTATACATGTGATTGATAGCCTGTGTCGCTTCAATTTGTACTTCTGTCGTAAGCAAAAGCATTCCTTTTGAACGTTCCTGTTCTGCTTTCTCTGTATCTTTCCACCATTGTGCGTTAGCCATTTGCTGTTGTGAAACCAACAAACTGCACAAGAGGAATACTTTTATATAAATCGATAAATCAAATACTTTTTTCATGGTGATTGTCTTTTCTGGATGTAAATTTAAGGAAATTTTAAGTATTGCTCTAACGAATGATACAACGAAAAGCATTATTAAAAAGTGTCATTTATCCAGATATTCTATTCACAAGAGTAATTACTTGCTTTCTAATGATTTGGCGAGCTCTATAGATTAGCGTATTTTTACAAATTAGAAATCAAGTATTTATGAAATCCACGATACAAGTACACGATAAACATTTTGAAGTATTTATCGAACAAAGCATTTTAGAAAAGCGCATCAATGCCCTTGCCGCTGAAATCAACCAAGACTACACAGGAAAACAACCTTTGTTTTTAGCTATTCTGAATGGCTCATTTATGTTCGCTGCTGAACTGATGAAATCTATTTCGGTAAGTTGCGAAATCACTTTCTTACGAGTTTCCTCTTATCAAGCAACAGCATCTACAGGGAAAGTACACCAGATTTTGGGCTTAACTGAAAATATTGAAAATCGAGACATCATCATTATTGAAGATATTATCGATACTGGACTAACGATGGTTGAAATCAAAAAACAATTGTTGGCTCAAAATCCAAGTTCTTTGTCCATAGCTACGCTTTTCCAAAAACCAGAAGCGTTAAAAGTTCCTATTGATGTGCAATATGTCGGATTTGATTTAGAAAATAAATTTGTATTGGGTTATGGTTTAGATTATGATGGATTAGGAAGAAATCTGGCAGATTTGTATGTATTGTGTGAATAGTGCAGTACAAAGCTTTAGACTATCGCTAAAGAGCAAGGATGCGTTTGGTACAATAGTTGCATATAATACTTGTATATCGAAACAGAAAGGTTTTCATTACTGATGCTCAGCTTGTTACACACAATATTCTATATTGGAATATTGTTATAAAAAAGCAAATATTATTAATTAAATTTGTGGTTCGACAAATAAATCACTAATGAGTAAAGGCGTATTATATTTTGAACTAACAACCCCCGTTGAAGACAATAGACCTGTATTTATTTCAGGGAGTTTCAACGAATGGCTGCCCAATAAAGAAGAATTCCGTTTAAACAAAGTTGAAGACGGAAAATATGAATTGAAGTTACCAGATACTATCAAACTGCCAGAAAGCTTTGAGTATAAATATACCAAAGGTGGATGGAATCAAGTAGAATTAGATGAATTTGGTAAACCTACAGCCAACAGAATATCTAAAGTAAAAACAGGGGTTCTAAAAGACTTTGTACCACACTGGCGACTAGATGGCGAAAATCTTTCGGGTGATTTAATGCCTGAAATCCGCTTAATCTCTGATGCTTTTGAGATACCACAGTTTGATAGAAAGCGTGCTGTGTATATCCTTTTGCCCCATAATTACGAAACATCCGACAAACACTATCCTGTAATTTATTTACAAGACGCTCAGAATTTATTTGGCGGAGGTTCTGTATTTGGAAACTGGGGAATTGATAAGCAATTAGCCGTTTTGGCAGCTCGTGGGCATGGCGATATCATTGTTGTGGCAGTAGCACACGGTGGTGAACAACGCTATCAAGAATATTCGCCCTATAATAACCCAAAAATGGGAAAAGGACAGGGTAGAAAATATACTCAGTTTTTGGCTAAAACGCTAAAACCATATATTGACAAAAACTTTCGTACACGCCCAGAAAGAGAATTTACGGGTATTGGCGGAAGCTCGCTAGGAGGCTTAATCAGTATTTATTCAGGCTTGATGTTTCCAGAAGTATTCGGGAAGTTGATGGTTTTCTCGCCATCACTGTGGGTTTCACCTAATATTTACTTTGATGCGATTGATTTCATTTCACATTTGCCAACCGACATTTATGTATATGCGGGTGGTGACGAAGGAACGATGATGTTACCAAATGTGGAAAAACTAAAGCAAACTTTCCAGAGACAAGGTATCAGAAAAACGGATATTCATCTTTCGTATGACCCTGATGGAATGCACAACGAAGACCAATGGGGCAAAGAATTCCCTAAAGCGATAGAGTGGTTATTCTATCGTTAGTCATTCATGAAAAATTTAATCTTCAAACGGCTCATTTATTTACATTTTTGTAAGTAGATGAGCCGCTTTTTTGTTTTTATGTTTTATGAAATGTTATGGCATTTAGGTTTGTTATACCATTAGATAACTTACAGCATATCATTGTTGTAAATTATTAAATATCCTCTATTTTTGCTTATTGCTGTCAGTCCTTTTTTATGAGTATATTTTGTTAATATTCAGGTAAATTATCCATTATGAATCGTATAGAACAATTAAGTAAAATCTCGTCAATAGAACAATTTGATTTGTGCATCATAGGTGGCGGAGCAACAGGTGCAGGTATTGCCTTAGATGCTACCCTAAGAGGTTTAAAGGTATTGTTAATTGATAAAGCTGATTTTGCAGGTCAAACTACATCTAAGTCTACCAAACTTATTCATGGTGGAGTACGCTATCTTGAGCAAGCTGTAAAAAAATTGGATTGGGAACAGTACAAAATGGTGCAAAAGAGTCTCCATGAAAGAGATACCCTTATCAAAAACGCCCCTCATCTCACTCGTCCATTAGCCTTATTAACGCCCTGTTATTCTTGGATTGAAGGTATTTACCTTACAATCGGCTTAAAACTCTATGAATGGATAGCAGGTAATCATGGTATTGGTGCCAGTAAATGGCTATCGAGAAAAGAAGCATTGAAAACCATTCCTGAGTTAAAAAAAGAAAATCTAACCTCCGCAGTATTATATTACGATGGGCAATTGGATGATGCACGTTATTGTTTAGCGATTATCCAAAAAGCAGAAGCTTTGGGGGCAACCGTTTTGAACTATGCAGAAGCCCTTCGGTTTGAAAAAGATAATGAAGGAAAGCTAACTGCTTTGACGATTAAAGATAATGTGAGCAACAATACTTTAACAGTTCAGGCGAAAGTATTTATCAATGCTACGGGGCCTTTTGCAGACCATATTCGCAAGATGGCTAACACAAAATTGAAACCTCGGATGAAAGTAAGCAGAGGGGCTCACATTGTTTTGCCTACCAGTTTGATGAAAAATGAAACTGCTATCTTAGTACCCAAAACGGATGATGGAAGAGTATTGTTTATCATTCCTTGGCAAGACCATTTGTTGGTAGGTACAACCGACGAAGAAGATAAACTTTCTGAAAATCCAGACTTAGAACCAGACGAAATTCCGTACTTATTAAGCTATGTAAATCGTTATTTAGAAAAAGACGTTACACCCGAAGAAATTACCAGTGGTTTTGCAGGACAAAGACCATTGCTCGGAAAAGCTGAAAAAAGTTCTGATACCAAATCGCTAGTTCGTGACCACGAGGTGGAGATTGACAAGAGCAGTCAATTAGTAAGTATCATGGGTGGAAAATGGACTACCTATCGCTTAATGGCAAAAGATACCATAGACCATGTTTATGAAACCATTTGGCACAAAGAACCTGTACTTTGTACATCCGAACATCAATTATTGCATGGTGCAGAAGGGTATCATTTTGAGGATTGGCAACAACTTGTCAGTCAATATCATGTTTCCCCAACAATAGCACAGCACTTAATGAAAAAATATGGTTCATTGGCAGCAACAGTATTAAGTTTAGCAAAAAATCAATCTGAATTGAAAGAGTTAATTCATCCTAATCATCCATTTATCCAAGCTGAGATTGTGTATGCGATTCAAGAAGAAATGGCAGTTACTACCCAAGATGTACTAAACAGAAGGTTGGGTTTAGGATTAAGAGACGCGCAAGCTGCCAAAGAATCTGAAAGCTTAGTAGAGGCTTTTTTAAGTCCTGGAAAAACATTTATCAGTCATCAAAATATTGAAAATTAAACAAAGATTTACAAAGCTCTAATTTATTCAATTACCTAATTAACTATCAAAAACACTCTTTAAAATGTATATAGGCTCTATTGACCAAGGGACTACCAGTACCCGCTTCATCATTTTCGACAAACAAGGCAATCAAATTTCTGTCGGACAAAAAGAACATTCTCAGATTTATCCACAAGCTGGCTGGGTAGAACACGACTCAGACGAAATCTGGAGCAATACACAGGAAGTAATCGGGCTAGCATTAGGGAAAGCCAACCTTTCGCCTTTAGATATTGCAGCGGTAGGCATTACCAATCAACGAGAAACAACAGTGGTATGGAATAAATTCACTGGTCAGCCTTATTACAATGCCATTGTATGGCAAGATACCCGCGTTGGCAACATGGTAGCAGATTTAGCCAAAGAAGGAGGAGCCGATTGTTTCCGTGAAAAGACAGGCTTGCCTCTGGCTACTTATTTCAGCGGTTTGAAGCTAAAATGGCTTTTAGAAAACGTTGAAGGGCTGAGAGAAGATGCTGAAGAAGGAACGGCTATTTTTGGGAATATGGATACTTTTATCATCTGGCATTTAACGGGCGGAACAGATGGTGGAATCCATATTACCGACGTAACCAATGCCAGCAGAACCCAGTTAATGAATTTGAAAACCTTAGCTTGGGATGATGATATACTTCAGAAATTAAATATTCCTAAAGCAATGTTGCCCGCCATAAAATCAAGTAGTGAAGTCTATGGCGAAGCCCGTGGTGTACTTTCGGGTGTACCTGTGGCAGGTGATTTAGGCGATCAGCAAGCTGCTCTTGTTGGGCAAACTTGTTTTGCCCCTGGCGAAGCCAAAAATACTTATGGTACGGGTTGTTTTATGTTAATGAATACAGGCGAGAAAATAACGCCTTCAACCTTCGGATTACTTACTACAGTAGCGTATCAGTTTGGAAATCAGCCTGTAAAATATGCATTGGAAGGTTCTGTTGCCATTACGGGGGCATTGGTACAGTGGCTTCGTGATAATTTAGAAATCATTAAAAATAGTGCTGAGATTGAAACATTGGCAAATGCTGTGGAAGACAACGGAGGTTGTTATTTCGTCCCTGCTTTCTCAGGTTTGTATGCCCCTTATTGGCAAGCAGATGCTCGTGGAGTAATCGTAGGACTGACACGCTATGTCACCAAAGCCCATATTGCAAAGGCCGCTTTGGAAGCTACCGCTTATCAAACCTTAGAAGTATTAGAGGCGATGGAAAAGGATGCGGGCATTGAAATTTCTTCGCTAAGAGTAGATGGCGGGATGGTGGTAAACGAAACCTTAATGCAGTTTCAGGCAGATATGGTAGATGTGCCAGTGGTTTGTCCTGCTATGATAGAAACCACCGCTTTGGGTGCTGCTTATGCCGCAGGCTTAGCCATTGGCTATTGGGAAGACCTAGAAGACTTGAAACAAAACTGGGGTATTGCACAAACGTGGACACCCAACATGGAGACATCAAAAAGAGAAAAACTTTATCATTATTGGAAAAAAGCCGTCACTCGCAGCTTTGAGTGGGAAGAGTAATAAATCCGTAGCACGAGTTTTCAACTCGTCAAATTAATGTGACCCGAGTTAAAAACTCGTGCTACGGTTTAAATTATAGCTTAACTATGGTCTTACCCAGAGCTTTTCCTTTCAACATCAAATCTAATTTTTCGGGTACTTCTTCTAAGGAAATTTCATGGGCAAGCAATGCTAAATCATTTGGTTTCCAGTCTGTCGCTAATTTTTGCCAAATGTTCTGTCGTAAAGACATTGGGCATTCTGCTGAATCTATTCCAAACAATGTATTGCCACGCAAAATAAAAGGTAATACTGTAGTATGTAATTCAGCAGAAGCTACTAACCCACAAATGGCAGCCGAAGCACCATACGTTAAAGACTTCAACGCTGTTGCCAAAATATTCCCGCCAACGGTATCAACCACCCCTGCGTAAACAGATTTTAACAATGGTCGCCCCGACTGATCGTCTAATGCTTCTCTTCCAACTATTTCACTAGCGCCTATTTTCTTTAAAAAATCAACGGCTTCAGGTTTCCCTGTGACTGCAACAACTTCAAAACCTAATTTTGCAAGCATCGCAATGGCTAGCGTTCCCACTCCCCCCGTCGAGCCTGTTACTAATACTTTCCCTTTTTCAGGATTTAATCCATGATTAAGTAACGCATTGATGCACATACCAGCCGTAAAACCAGCCGTTCCGTTAATCATTGCTTCTTTTAAGGTTAGTCCTGCGGGTAGTTTCACAATCCAATTGGCGGGTACACGAATATATTCTGCCAAACCACCTGCGGTATTCATCCCTAAATCATAGCTAGTCACTATTACTTGGTCTCCTACTTGAAAATCGGAAGAATCGCTTGCTTCCACAACTCCTGCAGCATCAATGCCTGGGGTATGCGGATAATTTTTGCTTACACCTTTATTTCCTACTGACGACAAGGCATCTTTATAATTTAATGCTGAATAATGTACTTTTATTAAAACGTCACCTACAGGCAAATCTGAAATATCTTTTTGTACAATATTGCGAACATACTGCTTTTCGGCATTTTCAGCAATCACTAAGGCTTTAAAAGAATGGCTCATGGTTTTGTGTTTGTTTGATGAAACAAGCTATATTTATATTGTAAACCTCAACAAAAAAACATTGAAAGTCAAGTAGTTACAAAGCTTACAATTACTCACAAAAAGTACAGTTCTTCTGATAATCAAGTACTTAATTTTTATAGCACTAGAAAAACAATAAAAATAAATGAATAATTGATTTTTGCACTGACATACTGTTGTCAGTAAGCCCTATTTACTTTGCATTGTTAACAAAAAACATAAACCTCAAAATATAAATTAACATGCAAGTACAAGCAAAAGAAATACCTGCTCAGAAGTATTTTATCTATCGTACAGAAACTACGCTTTTAAACGTAAATGCTATTGCCGTGCGTGAGATTGACACGCTGTATGCTACAGCAGGACAATTGGGCTTAGACACCTCAGCACCTCTTGAGTTTATCTATTGGGGAGCTACAGGTGATGTAGAAAAACCATTTACATTGGAAATTGCATTGCCTGTGGGAAATCAAACAGTAGAAGTTCCTTCACCTTATGAACTGGTTGAACATCCCGCTTTCAAAGCCTTCGCCTATACCCATTATGGCGATTTTAGTAACATCATGCCTGTTTATAAAGAACTTTTCAACAATTTATTCGCACAAGGCCATAAGCCTACTACACAAACCAGAGAGGTATATATCAAGTGGGTAGATTTGACTTCTTCTGAAAATGTTACGGATATTTTATTGGGAATTGAATAGTGTTTGGAATGTAAGTTTGACTTTTTAGAGTGCCTATCATGGAAATGTATTTCTTTGATAGGCATTTTATTTATCGATTTATTATCAATAACGAATGTTAGATAAACACCAATGAGAACGTTAGATTTATTCCTATTTGTGACAGAACACGATGACCATCGCTTAGCAAGAATATTAGAAATAGCGAGGGTAGGTACTAACCCACGATTATACTAGTTTAATTTTCTTAAAAGATGTTAAACAGATTGTCATTTAAAGTTAAAATGCTTTGTTTTATTTCATGAATAATTTTATCACAAAGCCATGAAAAAAACAGTTTTACTCCTCTTATTTTTTCTTATTAATATTGATGGATTTTCTCAAACTAAAAACCTAGAAGAACTCTGTCAAGTTTTTCATCTGACAAATAAAAAAGATACCATCACCTTTATTGTATTTGGTACAAAACAAGATTTAAAAATCAAAAAACCTCTCTTCTTTTTTCGCCAAGGTTCACAGCCAAGACCTTTACTAGAGATTTATCAAGGCAAATACTACCCCCAGATGCCTTTTAGTATAAAACCCTATCAAAAGGATTATCATTTTGTGATGGTACAAAAATCAGGGACTGTTTTTGTAGCAGATTCTGCTTATATGGCTCAATTAGAAGATGGGCTAAAAACTGGCAATCCAAGATTCTTCACGAAAGAATACCAAGAAAATAACAATCTTGACAAAGCAACGGAGCAATGTAACCAAGTATTTAATTTTTTAGTAAAACAGCCTTGGATTGATACTCGTAAAATCGTGTTTTGCGGAGGTTCTGAAGGATTTACGATTGGGGCTAATTTGGTAGCTAATTATAATAAATCTATAACCCATACTATTCTTTTTTCTGGCCATACTGGCAGACGGTTTGAGTTTGAAATCTATCAGATTCGCGATGCTATCAAACAAGGTAAAATGGATGCAAATGAAGGACAAAAGCAAATAGAAGAACTTTATAAGTTTTGGGAAGATATTACTAAATATCCAAAGGCAACAGATAAAACATTAGGAGATACCTACTATGCATGGCATTCGTTTTCTACAAAGAATATTAATAATTTGCTTAAAATCAATACTCCGCTATATATCGCTTATGGTACTGAGGATAATGAAATTACAATAGGCTTAGATTATTTACCGCTAGATTTTATAGAAAAAGGAAAAAAGAATCTAACATTGAAAGCTTATCCAAATCATAATCACCAGTTTTTTGAATTGAAAAAAGATACTACTGGAAAAGTAATTGATAAGGTTTATCGTGGAGATGATGTAGCCAAAGATTGGATGGAATGGTTAAAATAATTATCAATGAATGCCAATTATTTTCATCCTTGCAGGATAATATTCATAAGCATTAAAACAAATTGTTCTAGATATTATATACAGCATGAAAATTATTGTATGGAATTGTAATGGAGCTTTGAGAAAAAAGTTTGAAAGTCTTTTAGACTTTAATGCAGATTTGATTATTGTTCAAGAATGTGAAAATCCTGCTGAATCAAAAGATAAAAAATACGTCGATTGGGCTATAAACTACTTATGGATAGGAGATACAAAAAACAAAGGTCTTGGTGTATTTGCCAAACAGCACATTGATTTGAAGCCCTTAGATTGGTCGGATATTTATAACGGTCATCGGGTCAAACATTTTCTGCCTTGCTCTATAAATGGAAAATTTGACCTACTTGCAGTTTGGACACATCAAAATTATTCACCCAATTTTGGCTATATAGGTCAGTTCTGGAAATATTTACAGATAAATAAACATAAAGTAACTAATGCTATCATTGCAGGTGATTTTAATAGTAATACAATATGGGATCAATGGGACAGATGGTGGAACCATTCCGACGTAGTAAAGGAGTTGAAAGAAATAGGTATTGAAAGCCTTTATCATACCTTCACAAAAGAAGAACAAGGAAAGGAATCTCAACCTACCTTTTACTTACATAGGAATATTTTAAAACCTTATCATATTGACTATTGCTTCGCTTCAATGCAATTCGTTGATAATCTAAACAATGTTACAGTAGAGCCTTTTGAAAATTGGAAACATTTAAGTGACCATTCACCAATGATAATAATATTTGAGGATAGATAGAAAAAGTAATAAAGTCAAAATATGATTCAACCTCGGTTACAACTCATAAGGATTGATAAATTTCAAATCAGTAATTCCATGAAAATCCTTTAAATTACGTGAGATTAATGTTAAATCTTTTGCTAAAGCTGTAGCAGCAATAATTGCATCTGGGAGTTTTACTTTGTATTCCTGTCTGATATTAATGGTAATATCAACTAAGGTTGTATCTACGTCATGAATCTGTGAAAATGGCTTCCCTTTAGTAATATAATTATTTGATTATCAATACATTATAAATAAAATAACCCCGAAAAAGTGTCAATATTGGCAATTTTCAGGGTTTTTCTGTATTTTGTTTCTGCTAAAA
>NZ_JAYFUL010000041.1:0-51325 GCF_034928825.1 Arcicella aquatica
TTCCCATAATGGGTATGACCATTCTTCTTCGTTGTTACACTACCACAATGACTACAGTTCATTTTACCTTTTTTATGACAAAGATAAATAAAGCATTACATTTTTAGGACTACCAAAATCATTAATTGCTCCTCTGTTATCTTTTAGATTTGCCTTTGTTACTCCACGGTCATAATACGCAATAGCATCATCTGGCTTGATAGCAATCGCTTGTGAAAAGTAGCTTTGAGCCGCAGCATGATTACCAAGGCGACTTTGAGTAACTCCTAAATCCATCAATTCTTGGAAACTCTGACTCTGTGAATAACTAAAGTGGTTGTTTAGCAAAAAAGCTAATGATAAAAAAAGTAGAATCTTCTTCATAAGATAAGACTGTATTATTTTGTGATAGTGACTTAAGCATACAATATTACAAATTTAACGGCATGTTTGTAAAGCTTATTGCCTATTCCTTTAAATTTGCAAAACAGCACTTATAAATTCACATAATGGTAAAGAGATTATTAAAGCAATTGACCTATACCAAAAGTAATGACAAATAAAAGAGTAGTTAATGCCATAACTTTTAAGAAAGGGTCTATTTGTGCAGGCGTTTTTCCTTTGGATACTCCTCTACAAATTCTGATTAAAAGCGGAATCGTCACTACAAAAAGCCAATTTAGCCATAGTAAATTAAAATTCTGTTCGCCCGTACCCAGATTCAGATGAAGGTCAGTATTTTTATAACTTAAGTTAAGATTAAACTGTGAATGTTCTTTTAAAGTAATCACCGTTGCATAAATTACTGCACACAAGAAGCCTGTTCCTAATAAAAACCAATGATAAATGACAGCTTTCGCTTTACCTAAACGCACTGGTATTGAATTCTTTCCCGTTTTGGTATCGGATTCTATGTCACGAATATTATTGATATTCAATACTCCTACAGCAAACAAGCCGCAAGAAGTAGCAGGTAATACATTGAGCCAAACAAATTCATGAGCAAACAAATAATATGTACCCAATACGCCTACCCAACCAAAGAAAATCAACACAGAAATATCACCAAGCCCCATATAACCGTAAGGACGTTTGCCAACTGTATAGGTAATGGAGGCAATAATCGCTAAAATTCCTAAGCCAAAAAAAGTAAGAATTGCTTGGGTAGAAGTATCTTTTAATCCTTCATAGATTAACCATGTTCCAGTAATGAAGGATAACACCGACATGATAATCATGGCCTTTGTCATCTGTTCACGGGTAATAGCACCTGTTTGTACGGCACGTGTAGCGACTGTCCTTTCTACTGTATCAACTCCATTAACGGTATCACCATAATCGTTTGCAAAATTTGACAATACTTGCAAAAAAATGGTTGTAAGAACAGCTAAGATAAAGGTAGTCCAAGAGAAGGCATGAGCACCCGCGGCTAAGAAACTTCCCATAAAGATGCTGGAAAGGGCAAGAGGTAAAGTACGAGGTCTGGCAGCAGAAATCCAGTGTTTCATATTGATTAGATTCTGAATGTTTTTTGGGAACCTCATCCCCCAGCCCCTTCTCCTTCAGAGAAGGGGAGCAAACCTTGGGCTTAAAGCTCCCCTCTCCTTCAGAGAGGGCGGCCGCCGCTGCGGGTGAGGTTTTCCTAAAAATCTTTTATAATTTAATAGCTTCTAAAAACTCTGGACTATCAGGTTTGATTTTTGAAGCAAAGAAATGAGTCAATTCTCCTTTTTCGTTAATAACGTATTTACAGAAGTTCCAAGATGGTTCTTTGTCATTCCAACCGTTCAACGACTTAGTAGTTAACCATTGATACAATGGACATTTACCTTCTCCTTTTACTACTACTTTAGAAAACATTGGGAAAGAAACACCGTAGTTTTTCTTGCAAAAAGTAGAGATTTCTTCATCTGAACCTGGCTCTTGACCGCCAAATTCGTTAGCAGGAAAACCTAATACTACTACTTTACCTTTGTTTTCAGTATAAAATTTCTCCCAGTCTGCATATTGTGGGGTAAATCCACATTTTGAAGCTGTATTTAAAATAATTACTTTTTTGCCTTTATACATAGATAAGTCAACATTCTTTCCATCTAAAGACTTCACTTTGAAATCATATAGACTTTGTTTAGCAGGAGCTTCCATATTTTCTGGACGAGTTTCAACGTCATTTTGAGTAAAAGGTAAGGCCAACGCACCTACCAAAGAGCCAATTTTCAATAGTTTGAGTAACATAATTGTTATGAAGATTAAGATGAAAGTTAAAATAATTTTCTTTTTCATGGAATTGAAAATGTTACATTCTGCTTGGAACATTTATTCCTAATAACGCCATTGCCTTCTTAATTGTTTCTCCTACCACACTAGAAAATGCAATTCTAAATTGTTGAGCATCCAAATCTGTTTCATTAAAGATACTTACTTCATTATAAAAGCGATTATAAGCCTTTGCTAAATCATAAGCATATTGCGCAATTAATGATGGTGCAAGCTCTCTGCCAGCATCAGCAACTTTTTTGGGATACTCACTTAATAAATATATTACTTCTTGTTCAGATTCCTGTAAGGTTTTATAATTACTTGCTACACCAATAATTCCTTGTTCATGGGCTTTTCTTAAAATTGAACAAATACGTGCATGCGTATATTGAATAAACGGCCCTGTGTTTCCTTGGAAATCAATTGATTCCTCTGGATTGAACAACATTCTTTTCTTAGGGTCAACTTTTAGTAAGAAGTATTTTAAAGCCCCCATCGCTAAGGTATGATAAAGCTCTTCTGCCTCCTCTTTCGAGAAACCATCGATTTTACCTAATTCCAAAGTACGTTCACGAGCCGTATCAGTCATTTCTTGCATCAAGTCGTCAGCATCCACTACTGTTCCTTCACGAGACTTCATTTTACCCGAAGGTAAATCTACCATTCCATAGCTTAAATGGTAAGTACCATCTGCATAAGGGCGACCTAATTTTTTAAGAATTTTAAACAATACTTCAAAATGATAGTCTTGTTCATTACCTACGACATACACTGATTTCGACATTTTAAAGTCATTGTACTTTAAATCTGCTGTACCTATATCTTGGGTAATGTATACCGAAGTACCATCTTTACGTAAAACCAATTTTTGGTCAAGTCCTTCGTCTGTTAAATCAATCCAAACGGATGAATCTTCTTTTTGGAAGAATACGCCTGATTTTAATCCTTCTTCAACTGACTTTTTACCTAACAAATAAGTATTTGATTCACGATAAATTTTATCAAAGCTTACCCCCATTTTCTGGTAAGTCTTATTAAAACCATCAAATACCCAATCGTTCATTTTGTTCCAAAGAGCTAGCGTTTCAGCATCGCCTTCTTCCCACTTTAGTAACATTGCTTGAGCTTCTTGTAAAACCTCTGTTTTTCCTTTAAGCATATCAAGTAATGTATCCATTTCATTATTTTTTTTCTCTTCGAAAAAAAGGACATCTTTTAGTAAGGCTTGTAGCTTTTTATTGTCATTTTGGTTATCAATAAGCTTTAAAAGTGGTTTCCATTTTATATTATTCTCAACTCCAGATTCAAATTTTATTTCAAATTCAGGTCCAAATTTTGCCAAAGCTTTATAATCTAAATTCGATTCAGCTTTTTTCAAAGAATTTTCATAGTCTGCAATCTTCACGAGTGATTCATTAATCTTATCCTTTTCTAAAATAGAAAAATCACTAAAGTCACTATGGATTTTTACCTTATCTAAAATCTCTTTTAATTGTTTTTTAAAAACTTTATCAAATTCAACGTAATATTTACCCACCAAGTGGTCTCCTTTTATTCCTGTTGACGCTGGTGTTTCACCTTGCCCAAATTTTAGATAAGCCAACATCGACTTACAAATATGAATACCACGGTCGTTTACCAAATTAGCTTTTACTACCTCATAGCCATTGGCTGATAAAATCTGTGAAACCGAAAACCCTAGGAAATTATTACGAAGGTGTCCTAAATGCAAAGGTTTATTGGTATTAGGCGAAGAGTATTCTACCATTACCACTTCGTTTTTATCTACTAATTGTCCGAATTTTTTATCTTTAAAAATTCCTCCAAACATCGTAAGCCAAGCCGTATCAGCAATTGAAAGATTCAAGAATCCTTGAACAACATTGAAACCTTTCACAACACCCGAGTTAGCTACTAAATAATTCCCGATAGCATTTCCAAGTTCTACAGGCGATTTACGCAAAGCTTTTACATAAGGGAATACCACAAAAGTAAAAGAGCCTTCAAAATCTTTACGAGTAGGTTGAAGGGCGATATTAGTTTCTTCTACGTCAAATTCAGCCTTTAATGCCGCTGCGATGTGGTCTTGTAATATTTTTTCTAAATTCATTAAAATGTTTTTTTATGCTAACTGTCTGTAAAATCAAATCTTAAAATTTGCTACAGAGACAAGTAAATTTATTTCTTATAAACTTCTTTTCTATTTCCTACCTTTAGTACTTCAACGGTTAAATTTTATTTTAAAATTCGTTCAAAAACCAATGAAGCTTCTTCTTTAGCTTCATTTTTACGAGATTTTGCTTCTAAGGCATCTAAAAAATCTTCTACTTCTTCTCTATGAATTTTAAGGTCAATAACTACTGCTGTTTTTAAACCTTTATCATTCGTCAAATAATTAATTCCTTTCATCTCTTTCCTTTTTTGAAGTGAAATAAATAAAATCAAATTTCATTCACATAATTTTCTACAAAGTTAGCCAATTTTATCTTGAGTAAACATCGGATTTTGTAACTTGTTATTCTAAATGTATTTAAGCTATGGAATATCTACTAACTAAACTTTTGATACTGTTGAGTTTTAGAACAAAGCATCGTTTTTGTTCAGTCCATAAAAATATTTCATTGGCAATAATTTTTCCTTTATTGTTGCTTTCACAAAACATTTTATGGGCGCAGTTAAAACAGGTTGCGGCCATCGAAATCCCTAAAAATAATAAATCAGAGGAATCAGTTTCGGTTTTGCCTCTTGGAAAGGACGGACTATTATTTACCATTGAAAAATATGGCATGTTCAATCGTGATGGTATGCAATGGACATTCCAGAAATACAATACCGACCTCCATTTAGAGTGGAATACCAACCTTAGTATCTCCCATGACTACGAACTACAGATGAGCTTCCAGAACAAAGAATATTTATTTTGGCTTTTTACTATCCCTGAGTCACCTAAAATAAACATTGTTCGTTTGGATATTGTCAGAGGGGAAATTGATGAATTCAAAGGCGAACTACCAAGTATTATCGATATTTCTTTTTTCAAGGTATTAAGCAATACCGCATTTTTAGGAGGCAATTATTTTGATAAACCTGTTGTTGCTTCATTCACTTTTTTCAACCAAAAATCTAAGGTTTTACATGGTTTGTATGACGACCGATTAGAAATTAGTGCCTTGGAAATAGACGAAAAAAGAACCGAACTGAATGTTATCGTAAAAGAAAGACGAAAAGGGAAATGTGGCTTGGTTATTCAAACGTATTCTTACGAAGGAAAATCTTTACGCACCATCCACGTACCTGATAAGGAGGGCAATAGCCTAAGTTTTATCAGTGGGAAAATGTTGTCTCTGAATGACAAAGAATCGCTTTTAGTAGGTAATTTTTCCAATAATTGTAATGAATTTTCAAAAGGATTATACCTCACACGCTTAGAAGAAGGCATTGAGAAGAATACTAATATTATCAAATTTGCTGATTTTAAAAACTTTTTCAGCTTTATGTCACCAAAACGGCAAGAGAAACTGAAAGAAAAAATAGAGCAAAAAAAGAAAGAAGGGAAAGACCCCAATTTTAGCTATAAACTATTGGTTCATAATTTATTAGAAACAGACAAAGGGGCAGTATTAGTAGCAGAAATATATTATACCTTACCCAAGAATTATAATGCTTTTAATACGACGTTAAGAAGTAGTTTCAAGAATGGTGAAAACAAGGATGATTACCGTTTTACCCATGCTGTCATTTGTGAATTTGATAAAGAAGGGAATCTGCTATGGGATAACGCCTTGGTAATGGATAACATAGAAAGTGGCGAGTTGGTAGAACAAGTACAGGTATCTACTTTACAAGACCGCTGGCTGATGGCATATTTCAAAAAAGGCGAAGTGCATTTACAGCAAATAAAGGGCAATCAGACAATAAGCGAAATAGAAATTTTTGAAATCAAGCGTGATAGTACTTCTAAACCCGACGAAGATGCAAGTGTTGCAGCATGGTATAATCAAAATTTCTTGGTCTGGGGGAAACGAAGACTAGAAACAGATGCTCGTTTTGTAGATGCTCCAAGAGAAGTTTTTTACCTTCGTAAACTTAGTTATTCCTCTCAAAAAGACGAAAAAGGTCAGTAAAGAACAACTTCAAAGTTACATTCATGAGGCTTGTGAAGGCAGAGCGAAGCTTTTTTCTTACCTTTGCAAAAAATATTTAAAATGTACCACGACGCCCTTCAACATTTACGAAAAGGAGACTCGCTTCTTTATCCATCTGATACCATTTGGGGTTTAGGATGCGATGCACGCAACGAAAAAGCCGTTGAAAAACTGTATCAACTAAAACAACGACCTGATAATAAAGCATTTATCATCTTGATTTCCAAAATAGAACAGCTTTCTGAATATGTGTTAGAAGTGCCTGAAATTGCTTGGAATTTGGTAGAATTTGCAGAGAAACCCCTTACTGTAATTTACCCACAAGGTAAAAATATTGCGCCTAATCTTTTAGGAGAGGATGGTTCTATTGCTATCAGATTGGTCAAAGATGAGTTTTGCAAAGGATTGGTTTACAAGTTTGAAAGAGCCATTGTTTCTACTTCTGCCAATATCTCTGGAGAGCCTTCACCACAAAAATATGAGGATATTTCTCCACAAATTATCGAAAATGTAGATTTCATTTTGAAAAATCCTAAAGGAGAAAACAAAAATGTACAGCCTTCACAAATTGTGAAATTAGGGCTAGGTGGTGACTTTAAATTCATCAGAAAATAAATTGCTTTGTGATTAGTAAATAGGGCTGCTGTAAGCCATAGGCATTAAGCAAAAATATTTATTTTATTGAAAAAAGATAGTTTGTGCTTATTGCATACAGCTTAAAGCCTATTGTCCAAAGCAAGTAAAATCAACCAACATAATACAAAGGGTAATTTGTGAGCGGTCAGCCGCTGCGGTTTAAATGTAGTAATCACTAAATCACTCATTCATTAAATCGCTCAATTACTTAACAATATGAATTTCGCAGAAACTTTACATACAAATCCAATTTTTAAAATTGTGGCAGATGCCGCAAAAACCTTAAATGTACCAGCTTATGTAGTAGGTGGATTTGTGCGTGATTTGATATTAAACCGACCTTCCAAAGACATTGATATTGTTTGTGTAGGCTCGGGCATTGAATTGGCTGAATTGGTTGCCAAAAATTCTGGCAGAGAAGATACTTATCTCTCGGTTTTCAAGAATTTTGGCACTGCCATGATTAAATTAGACGATTGGGAAGTAGAATTTGTAGGAGCCAGAAGGGAATCCTATCAACGCGATTCACGCAAGCCCATCGTAGAAGATGGCACGCTAGAGGACGACCAAAATCGTAGAGACTTCACCATCAATGCGATGGCGATTTCGTTGAATGAAAACAATTTTGGAGAATTAATCGACCCTTTTGATGGCTTGGCAGACATTCGCAGGAAAATCATCAAAACGCCTTTAGAACCAAGCATTACTTTTTCAGATGACCCGCTCAGAATGATGCGTGCTATTCGTTTTGCTACGCAACTTAATTTTGATATTCATCCAGATACTTTTGATGCCCTTATCAAAGAAAAAGATAGGATAGATATTATTTCAAAAGAGCGTATTACGGATGAATTGAATAAAATTATTCTGGCTAAAAAACCATCTTACGGCTTTTTACTATTAGATTCTTGTGGACTATTAGAGAAAATTTTTCCTGAGTTTGTCAAGCTAAAAGGTGTAGAAACCGAAGAAGGCAAAGGTCATAAAGATAATTTTTATCATACGCTTCAAGTGTTAGATAATGCTTCCACCAAAACGGATGATTTATGGATTCGTTGGGCAGCTATTTTGCACGACATAGCCAAACCCGCTACCAAGCGTTTTGATAAAAAAAGAGGTTGGACTTTCCACGGGCATGAAGAGATGGGTGCAAAATGGGTGAAAGGTATTTTCACCGAAATGCGTTTACCGTTGAATGAAAAAATGCGTTATGTAAAAAAACTAGTGCGTTTACATTTACGCCCGATTGCTCTTTCAAAAGAAGCCATCACTGATTCTGCCCTCAGACGGTTACTATACGAAGCAGGTGAAGATTTAGAAGGCTTGATGATATTGTGTAGAGCCGATATTACGTCTAAAAATGGCGAGAAAGTAAAAAAATACCTCCGCAATTTCGACATCGTTGAACAGAAATTAAAAGAGGTAGAGGAAAGCGATAAACTTCGTCAGTTTCAACCCGTAGTAACAGGGGAAATCATCATGGAATTGTTTGGGATTAAGCCCTCTAAAGAAGTAGGCATTATCAAAATAGCCGTTCGTGAAGCCATTTTAGAAGGACAAATTGAGAATACATTAGCATCAGGCATTCCATTTGTGTTGGAAGAAGGTGCTAAGTTGGGATTGGTGGCTGTTGAGAAATAACAATAGCCACATAACACCTTATAAACAAAGATAGCACTGATTACAAATTAAGATATATTGTTGAAAAAAAATCAGCAATGAACCAATCACACTCTCGACGCAAATTTCTCCAAACAACTGCTGCTTTGGCTGGAACAGCTTTATTAGTACCAGATACACTTTGGGCTAGTAAACCTGCTAAAAAAAACATTGGACTACAATTGTATTCCCTTCGTGATGACATGAAGAAAGACCCTCTTGCTACACTTGAAGCAGTAAAGGAAATGGGTTATAAAAATGTAGAGCATGCCAATTATGTTGACCATAAGTTTTATGGATTTGAAGCCAAAGAATTTCGTAAAATTCTTGATGAATTAGATTTATCCATGCGAAGTGGTCACGTAGTGATGAAAGGGGAAGACTGGGATGCTTCAAAGAAAGACTTTACTGATTCTTGGAAACAAACGGTAGAAGATGCGGCTATTTTGGGACAAAAATATTTAATCAGTCCTTGGCTAGATATTAGCTTACGCCGAAACTTTGAAGATTGTAAACGCTTTATGGAAGTATTTAATAAAGCTGGAGAGCTTTGTCAGAAATCAGGTGTGAAGTTCGGCTATCATAATCATGACTTTGAATTTAGTCTGCGTTTAACAAGCGTAAAAGTATATGACATCATTATGCAATACACTGACCCTAAATTAGTAGCACAACAACTAGACATTGGTAATATGTACGGCGGAGGTGGCAGACCGATGGAATTATTAAAACAATATCCTGGACGTTTTGAACTGATGCACGTAAAAGATGAAGTAAAAGGCGAAAAAGAACCTTGGGAAAGCTCGATGCTAGGTAAAGGGATTATGAATGTAGCTGAAGTTTTAAAATTATCGGCTAAAATAGCGGGAACTACTGAATATATCATCGAACAAGAATCCTATCAAGGACATACTCCAATGGAATCTATGAAGTATGATTTAGAATGGATTAAGAAAGTGCAGTTTTAATAGAGCTTATGAGTTAAAAGTTTATGAGTTTAGTGTTTATGAGTTGAAACAGTATTTGTTTGCTCATAAATGCTAAACTCATATTTTTTGGGTATTATCAAAACAATACATTTAAGTATTTGACAATTAGGCAAAGTAATAATTGGTTTATTTTACATCCGTGGCTGGTCTCCCGACCAGTCCACATTCTATCTCGCTCTTGATGGCATTCCGCCCCAATGCAAACATGAGCAATGGCAGCAGTAAAGTAATGTGGACTGGTCAGGAGACCAGCCACGGAAACAAACCTTCAACTCATAAGCTCATAAACCTTTTCACTCATAAACCCTATTATTTCTTCCCTCGAACTGCCTGAGAGATAGCTTCCCATTTTTCCTCAGAAACTTCGTTTAAATCTGAAAATTCCCCTGCTCCCATTAGCCATTCTCCGCCATCAATTGTAATGACTTCTCCATTGATATAGGCCGAAAATTCTGACATTAAATAAGCCGCCAAATTGGCTAGCTCTTGGTGTTCTCCTACCCTTTTTAATGGAATTCTATTTTCAGGTGCTAACTTGCTTGCCAGTTCTTCGCCCATTGCTTCAGCAGGAAAAAGTCGTTCCCAAGCTCCTTGGGTTGGAAATGGTCCCGGAGCAATCGCATTAAAGCGAATGCCATACTTTGTCCCCCACTCTACTGCCAAAGAACGGGTCAATGCCAAGACACCTGCTTTTGCTGTTGCCGATGGCACTACGTAAGCTGAACCCGTCCAAGCATAAGTAGTTACGATAGACATTACTGTGCCTTTAATTTTTTGCTCAATCCAATATTTGCCGACAGCTAAACTAAAATTATAAGAACCTTTCAATACAATATCAACTACAATATCAAATGCTTTATGCGATAGCTTTTCGGTAGGACTAATAAAATTACCCGCTGCATTATTCACCAAGCCATGTACTGCCCCAAAGTATTCTACAGAGGTTTTTAGTACATTTTCTACTTCATCATAATTGCGTGCGTCACAGGCTATGGCTAGTACTTTGCCTCCAGTTTCAGCCATCAACTCTCCTGCTGTTTCATCCAAGACTGCTTTCTTGCGTGAGGCAATCACCACATTGGCACCAAGTTCTAAAAAATATTTCGACATCGAACGCCCCAGCCCTGTTCCTCCTCCTGTTACAATAATCGTCTTTCCACTCAGGGCTCCATCCCTTAGCATTGGTTCATTAAAATTCATAACACTAGATTTTATACAATTTCAAGATAAAATATAATGCAATATGAATTAAATAATATTATTATGCAAGCATACCATTTTTAATTTAAAGTGATAAATAAAAAAAGCTTCCCAAACATTCCTGAATAGAATGCTTGGGAAGCTTTTAATAGTCCTTTAGTAAAGGCTTGGAAAGATTATTTTCCAGCTACTAGAGTAACATCTAAATTGAATACATCGTCGATAGCTTTATCACCGATTGATTCAAAGAATTTTTTAGAACCATATTTCACGTTGAAATCTGTTCTGTCAACTGGAATAGAAGCAGTTGCAGTAACTTTTCCAGCAGCAGTAGTAATTTTTGCAGGGAAAGTAATAGATTTTGTGATACCGTGTAAAGTTAAATCACCTGTGATGTTTGCACCAGCTACTTTAGTGATTTTGAAAGTAGAAGTTGGGAATTTTTCTACTTCGAAGAAATCACCAGTTGTAATGTGACCAATGAATTTTTTGTTGTATTCAGCATCTGTAATATCAGTACATACGATAGATTTCATATCGATTACAAAAGAACCACCAGTTACTTTAGCACCTGAAGTTACTAATGAACCAGAAGAGATACCTACAGTTCCTTCGTGCTGACCTGTTACTTTTTTAGCCAACCAGTGAATTTTACTTCCTTTAGTGTCTACTGGTAAAGCTGTTTCTTTTTTACCGTTGTTTGGAGTACCTGCAACTGCTACATTTACTAATAAAGCTGCTGCGAAAATGCTAAGAATAGATTTGATAGATTTCATTACTTTGATTTTTATTTAATTATTAATTATTACTTTTTTTGTTGTTCTGATTCCGGTGGCGATTGTCTTAATTTATCCAACAAATCGCTTAATTGTAGGGCTTCGCTTTCGGTTAAACCATGCATCTGTTGCTCCCATTGTTTTTGCAAAACATCTAATTCTGCCAATAAATCTAAGCCCTTTTGTGTAATAAGAATATCAACAGCACGACGGTCATTCGGGCATTCTCGCCTTACCACCATCTCTTTTAATAAAAGCTTATCTACTAACCTAGAAGCATTAGACATCTTATCAAGCATTCTTTCAATAATACCTATTACTGTGATAGGCTCTGGATAATGCCCTCTCAAAATTCTAAGCACATTATACTGCTGAAGTGTTAAATCAAAAGGTTTAAACACTTCCATTTGCAACGTTGTCAACCAATTGTTCGTATAAACAATATTGACCATTGCTTTGGCATGGGCTGATTTAAAGCTTGCTTGTTTTATGTCTTTTTCGATGCTCATAATTTTAATACGCTACAAATTTAATGTAAAAACATTTAATGTCAATACATTTATTTGTTAATTTTTTGTTAATATATTTAAATTGCTGAATTTCAATTCATTAAAAAACACTATTAAGCTATTTTTCTCATTTTATTAAGCAAATCATGTAAGATATTAATCTCTTCTTTGCTTAGTCTGGAATAATTCCCCTCCCATTCAGCCACTTTTTGGTCTAATTCTTCTATCAATAATAAGCCCTTTTCAGTAATCACTACATCCATCGACCGTTTATCGGTCTTAGAACGTACTTTTAAAACCAATCCTTTTTCGATTAATTTATCCACCAAACGAGAACCATTAGACATTTTATTTAGCATTCGCTCGATGATGAAATTTACTGAAACAGGATTTGGCGAACTTTCAAGAAGGATTTTTAATACAAAATATTGTTTGTCTGATAATTTATATGACTTTAAAAGTTGTGAATAGTGATTAAGCACCCAATTATCGGTGTACATCAAATTCACAGCAACTTTTTCATAAACATTCTTGAATGACTTCTGTTTAATGTCTTTTTCAATGGACATAGGCAAATGCATTATTTTAATTTACAGGATATTTTTCATTGATTAAAAAAACGTAAGCTTACTTGATAATGTTTTAATAAAGCATTAAAAGTTAATTAACGGTGATTTTATTACTTAAATGGGACTATTTCGGGTGCAGAAATATCAAAATCTTTTAACCTGAGATTATAAGTTGTATTGAATGAAGCATCCAACAATTTAACATCGGGCAAATTGGGGAAGTATGAAAACTTTATTTGGAAGGTATTGAATGTTAGATTTTCATTTCTCAAACGTATCCCGATTCCAATGCTGGTATAAGGTGTTTTGTTAAGCAAAAACTGATTTCTTGGATTAATAAAGGCAAAATCTGTTTGGAAAAAAGGAGCAATCCTAAATCCAACAAAATTTAGCCTTGAAAAAAATACTATCTGATAGCCTATTCCTAGTTTTTTAGTTCCCCACAGGTTGTCGCTATTTACATCTAAAATACTATTTTCACGGTTAATATTGACGAACTCACCTGTATAGCGTTGTGTACCAAAGGCATATTTAATGTTGACAAAATGCCTAATCTGAGTACGTCTTCTAAAGGCATGAAGTGTACTAAAATAGTTAGATTCAATACTCAAACCTGTTGTGCCATTAGAATATCCACCAAAATTCACTAACCCATAAAGATAACCTGCCTTTCCGATGTATTCTCCTTTGGCTAATTTCAAGCCCGCATACATCCGACTTCCGAATGCATCTGAATTTTCTAAGCCAGTTACAAAAGTGGCTAAGTATCCATAAGGAACGTCTTCTGTGAGTCCAAAGCCATAAATCAAAATATCTCTTTTATATTTTCTGTTTGAAAAACCTATGCCAATTAAATAATCAGTATGATTTCTAAATAACTGATTAGTATCGGCGGTTACTATGGGGCGTTTGTCAAACTTGACATCACTAAATCTAAGTCCGACTACAAACCTAGAACGGTTATCTCTTCCTTTATTCAAAAAATTCACTTTGAAGGCTCTCGCTAACCAAAAATCTACAAAGTTCTTTTTTATGGGAAATGTGTAAAAGGTGGTATCGTTAAGCTTATAAGTTGTGCCATCATATCCTCTGAAGGTGGTTAAATTATTGTCATCTTTACTCACTACAAAACCACCAGCCACTTTCATTTCGGGGGTAAGAAAAGGGCGGTAAAATCGGAGGGCATAATGAGCGACATCCCTTTTGAGTTCGAGTTCGGCCTGTCCCGTTATAAACGAACGACCAATATATGGAATAGTATAGGTACTGGCATATTCTAAAGCTGGTCGCCGAAGAGTATTCAAGAAAAAGGTATTGCTCCACGAATGCCCTACGCCTCTGAAATTAACCTGACGCACTCTGAGTGAATAATTTTGCAAACCATTTATCTCTCCGTCTGCCAAAAATGACCAAACATCTTGTGTAAGCACCAGTAAATCTACTAAATTAGGAAATTCTGGGTCGGGTAAAATCAATATTCTGGCATCATGCAGAATAGCACTTTGACGCATCACCCGTTCGTTATCTCTTAGTCTATCTGCATCAATAATATCTCCTACATTAAACATTAAAAAGGATTTCCTGATAACACTCTCCTGCGTATTGACATGGAATGAACTCAGAAATTTATCTAACCCTTCGGCTTTTCTGGCAGTATCGGCGATACTTTCTCCAAAAACTTTCAAACGCTTAACATATATTTTGCGAATTACCCTTCCTTCATATTGTGTATAAGGGTCTTCGTCAATTTTCACTACTTCTTGTCCTTGGTTGTTTACGTTATAAACATCTCTGAACAAAAAGCCGTGGATTTCTCTGAGTATTTTATTTTTTGAAAATCTTTTTTTCAGATTGGCATACGTAATGCTATCCTTAGCAGACTTCATACTGACAGAAACTGGTATTATTTTAGCCGGTACGGGTATCTCTGGGGGAGCTACTTTAAGAAGAGAATCTAGGTTTTGTGCAATTAGATTGATAGAAGTAATAAAAAGCAACAGCATCATGAAGAAAATAAACTTCATGAATTGATTCACTGAATTTAAGTAAATTTGTCGAGCTTTATTCATTACTTTTTAATTTCCCAAAACAAAAAAATGCTTCAATTAACTAAACCACTTATGCTGGCATCAAACTCGCCACGTCGCCAACAATTATTACGTGACGCTGGTTTTGAGTTCACAGTAAGGGTAAAAGATACCAACGAGGATTTTCCAGCTACTATGCCTCCTACTGAAGTTCCTGCTTTTTTAGCATTAAAAAAAGCGGAGGCTTTCAGACAAGAACTCGATAATCAGATTATCCTTACGGCCGATACCATCGTTGTGGTGGATGATGAAATCCTAAATAAACCCCAAGATGCTACTGAAGCACGCTTGATGCTTAAAAAATTATCTGGTCGCCAGCACCAAGTAATTACTGGCGTTTGTGTAATGACAAAGGAAAGTACACAAAATTTCATTGATGTTGCTAATGTTTTCTTCCGTGAGTTAACGAACCAAGAAATTGAATATTACATTAAAACCTGTAAGCCTTTCGATAAAGCAGGTGCCTATGGTGTTCAAGATTTTATTGGTATGGTTGGTATTCCACGCATGGAAGGCTCATATTTTACCGTAATGGGCTTACCTGTCCATCGTGTTTATGATGCACTGAAGCCTTTCTTTGTAATTGACTAAAATTTCATACCAGCATTTACCTAGTTTCTGATTCTATAAAACGCTTTTTGATAGAATCAGAAGCTAAATCATTATGGAGTAGTACATTCTCTTGCTAATCTTCACAACATAATACTATTAATCAAAAAAATATTTCTACAATATACCTGTATAGCACTCTTCTGGACTACTCATCTATTTCTATTACCTTAGCATTTCCATTAACCAATCTTTTATAAATATCATGAAAAAAATAATTTTACTATTCACCTTATGCTGGGTGACTAGCCTTTGCTCGTTGGCACAGGTCGTCACCACAACACCAGCATTACCTAATGGAGACCAAGACGTTACTCTCATCTTCGACCTCAAACTAGCTAAAGATTCACGTGCCAAAGCATTATTAGGAAAAACATCCGACGTTTATTTGTGGTCGGGTGCAGGTACAACCGATACGGGCGACGCCTTTCAGTATCAACCCAGTGGACAAACCAATTTTGCACTTCCTTTTGAAAAGGGCAAAATGACATCGCTAGGGAATGATGTGTGGAGTATTAAGCTAAAACCTAGAGATTATTTTGCCGTACCCGCTGCTTTAACCATCAAACGGCTAGGGGTACTTTTAAAAAGTGGTGACGGTAAAGCCCAAACAGAAGACATTATCGTAACAATGTACGATACAAAGCTAAATGTGGCTTTTATTAAACCCCAAGAAAAATCATTTTTTGTTACTGCTGGAAGTACTATCCCAATTTTAGCGATCGCTTCTAAAAAAGCCACTTTGAATTTAAGTATTAATAATACGAATGTTTTAACAATGATTGACAAAGATTCTTTAACGTATTCACTTAATGTTGGGAATGCTGCTGGGGAAACCCAATCAGTAAAATTTACGGCTACTACCACAAGCGAAACATCAACTACTGAATTTAACGTTACTATAAAACCAACTCCTAAGACTGAGGCATTACCAATAGGATTGAAAAATGGTATTAACTATATTTCCGATACAAAGGTTGCTTTAGTACTTTTTGCGCCTAAAAAAGATTTTGTTTATCTCATCGGTGATTTTAACCAATGGAAAACTGATGCTAAATATCTAATGAAACGTACTCCCGATGGGAATACTTATTGGTTAGAAGTTGAAGGTTTAAACAAAGGTGAAGAATATGCTTTTCAGTATTTGGTAAACGGTACACTAGCAGTGGGTGACCCTTATGCTGAAAAAATACTTGACCCAAACAACGACCAGTATATTTCAAGTGCTACGTATCCTAATCTGAAAAAACTTCCTGATGCTGTAAAAAGCATCGCCTCTGTTTTTCAGACTGGGCAAAGTGTATACACATGGAAAACTACAACTTTCAAACGTCCCGCACAGGATAATTTGATTGTCTATGAATTACATATTCGTGATTTTGATGTAGATGGTTCCTACAAAAATGCCATTAATAGAATTCCTTATCTTAAAACATTAGGCATCAATTGTATTGAATTAATGCCTGTTAACGAGTTTTCTGGAAATGACTCTTGGGGGTATAATCCAATTTACTATTTTGCCCCCGACAAAGCATACGGCACTAAAGAGGATTTAAAAAAATTCATTGATACTTGTCACGAAAATGGCATTGCCGTCGTGCTTGACATTGTTTTCAATCAGGCTGATTATGAATTCCCTTATGTAAAAATGTATTGGGATGGAACACAACCATCAACGGATTCGCCTTTTTTCAATCAGCAAGCTACGCACCCATTCAGCGTGTTTTTTGACTTTAATCATGAAAGCAACAATACGAAAGAATATGTGAATCGTGCCAATGAATTTTGGTTGAAAGAATATAAAATTGATGGATATAGGGTTGATTTAGCCAAAGGTTTTACTCAAAAAAGCTCTTCAAATGATAGCCAGTTCAGGGTTTATGACCAAAGTAGGGTTGATATTATCAAGGGCTATTATGATAATATCAGAAGTTTTGATAAAGATGCCTATTTCATTTTAGAATTATTTTCGGAAGACAAAGAAGAACAAACCTTTACCGATTTGGGGATGATGGTTTGGACAAACTTGAATGGCGATTTTAGAAATGCTGTAAAAGGTAATGCTAGTGATTTTACCCGCCTTTCATACAAAGCTCATGGTTTCAAAAATCCTGGGGCTATCGGTTATATGGAAAGTCACGACGAAGAAAGAGTAGCTTATGATGCTTTGAAAAACAGCAAAGCCATCTTTAGTGTGGCTACTGTTATGGAAAGAACAAAAGCGGCAGCAGCTATGTTTTTTGCCATACCAGGACCAAAAATGATTTGGCAATTTGGAGAATTAGGCTACGATGTTTCAATCGACCAAAATGGCAGGACAGGCAAGAAACCTATTCACTGGGAATATAAAGATGATGCCGATAGGTTAAAACTTTACAAAGTGTTTTCTGAACTAATTAAATTAAAGACCACTCAAGCAATATTTAAAAGTACAGATACACAAACGGATTTGGGTAACACCGTAAAAAAAATCATCTTAAATTCAACTACTCAGCAAGTAATAATTGTGGGCAATTTTGATTTAGAACAGAAAACAATTACGGATATTTTCCCGAACACAGGCAAATGGTATGACTTCTTTAGCAATGCAGAAATTAATGTAAGTGACTTAAAAGCAAAATACCCATTTGCTCCTGGTCAATTTCATGTATTGAGCACTACTGCTTTTCCTCAACCAGAAGCAAATTTGGTACCTTGGAAATTAGAACAAGAAAGAGTTTTGGCAAGTGAACAAGAATTGGACGCGGATATAAAAATATATCCTAACCCAAGTGAAGAAATCATCAATATTGAAGTGAACGGAAATCAAAAGGAAAATCTAGTGTTCAAGATTCATGATTTGATGGGAAGAACGATTTTTGAAACTGAGCAAAAAGATGCAAGTAAGCCATATACAATAGATGTACGTAAGTTTCAACAGGGTATTTATTTGTTGAATGTGACGCAGGGACAAAAACAATTTAACCAGAAGTTTATTAAGAAATAGAGTTTAGTTTTTGTAGTGATTATTAATAAATATATTTCCTCAATCAAAAAAGCGGTCAAAAACTAATTTTTGACCGCTTTTTTGATTGAGGAAAACCGAATTCCTACTGTTTGAGCGGAGCGAGTTTAGGAATTCTTGATTTTCTTTTGTTACTTTTCTTTTATCAAGAAAAGAAAAGTAAGGACAGAACAATAATAAATTCTAGACTTCTAAAACTCATTTCTATGTAGAAAAATTCGGGAGGAATGTTTTGTAAAATCAATTATTAAATATCAACTTTCTTTCTTCTGAACCATATTCTGAATAATAGACAGCACGATATACATTAAAATAATGATGGGAACTGCTACAAATTTCAGTAAGATGATTAGTAAGATAGAGAGAATCAAAAAGATATATTTTATTTGGTTTGATTTCCATCCAAAATCCTTGAATTTCAAGGCAAACAATGGTAATTCAGCAACCAATAAATAAGACATCACGATTGAATAAATAATCAACACATTATAATTAATAAAAATTGATTTGTATTCGGGCTGATAAATGGCTATTAATGGCAAAGCTGCTACTACCAATCCGTTCGCAGGCGTTGGTACACCAATAAAAGAATCACTTTGGCGAGTATCAACATTAAACCTCGCCAGACGCAAAGCCGAGAATACAGCCAGAGACAATGCTATATAAGGTTTATGAAAACCAAAAAGACCAGTAGTACAGAAACCATCACAACTACCCTCTATCAAATGAAGCATGATAAATGCAGGCAAGGCTCCGAAACTAACCATATCTGCCAGAGAATCTAATTCTTTTCCGATAGGTGAAGTTACATGTAATAATCTAGCGACAAAACCATCGAACCAATCGCATACCAATGCGATACACATTAAATAAGAAGCTATTTCTAAATTACCGTCAAAAACATTTAAAATGCCAAAGCATCCGCAGAGTAAGTTGGCACAAGTTAGTGTGTTAGGAATGTGTTTTTTAATTTCAATCATTAGTTATTCGAATGAGAAGTGGTTTTTACAGTTTGATAAATGGATTATTTACTTTTTCGTATCCAATAGTTGTGGTCTCACCATGTCCTGGGTAAATAACCATATCATCATCAAGGGTGTAAAGTTTGGTTCTAATACTTTTTTCTAACGCTTCAAAACTAGATAAAGGGAAGTCGGTTCTACCGATGCTTCCTTTGAATAGCACATCTCCACTTACACAGATCTTCTGGGCTTTATTTAAAAACGCTACATGACCAGGAGCATGCCCCGGCACAAAAATTACTTCTAACGTAGATTTTCCGAAAGTAATAATATCTCCTTCTTCAATAAAAACATCTACCGTGGAAGCCTCATAGTTCGGAAAACCATAATATTCGGCTCTACTTTCAACATTTGATAAGACAGGTAAATCTTCTTTATGCAAATGCAATTTCACGCCATAGGTTCTTTTGATAAACTCATTCCCAAGTACATGGTCAATATGGGCATGCGTATTGAGCAGATGAACTACCTTTAAACCTTGGTCTTCGATATAGTTTTTTAAAGCACTGCGTTCTTCATAAACATGACAGCCTGGGTCAATAATGACACATTCTTTGCTTTCGTCAAAAAGAACATAAGTATTTTCTCCAAAAGGGTTAAATCTGAATGTCTGTACCTGAATCATTTTATATTGTAATTAGTAAAGTTAAAGAGTGCACAAAGATGAAGATAAATACTTGAATTTTTAAATTGACAGTAAAAACATCGTTGGTTTTTTGTGCAAATCAGGTTTTTGTTTCTTCCAGTCAGCAATTGATTTTGTAAGTATAAACTCATCAGAACCAGTTACATTACAGGCAATACATAAGAATGTACTTGGGGCCAGACTACTTAGCAAGTCATCTAAAAGTTGATTATTTCGAAAGGGCGTTTCCATAAAAATCTGGGTTTGTCCTTTCTTAGAATCGTTCTCTAATACTTTTATTTTTTTACTTCTTTCTACCTTATCAATGGGCAAATAGCCATGAAAAACAAACGATTGTCCAGAAAAACCAGAGGCCATTAGTCCCAATAAAATAGACGAAGGTCCTACCAAGGGTACCACTTTCATGCCTAACTGATGGGCTATTTGTACAGCCAAAGCACCAGGGTCGGCCACTCCTGGACAACCAGCTTCTGAAACTACCCCAATAGATTTACCCGCTGGAATTGCTTTAAAATATTGCTTTATTTTAGCAAGCGGCGTATCCTTGTCTAATTCAAAAAAATGAAGCTGATCAATTACTTTTCCTACTTTCAACTCGCTGATAAAACGGCGAGTTGTACGAATATTTTCAACAAAATAATAATCTGTCTCTTTGATTACCTCCTTTATTTGAGGCGAAAGCACAGATTCAGACGTATCAGGCGCAAGTATTGAAGGAATTAAAAAAAGCATTTTATGTACGATTTGTGTGTTATAAATTATGAATTGACAAATCGAGAAACGATTTCAATAAATTCCTGTGGCTTATCGGCTTGTACCCAATGCCCTGCCCCTTCAATGCTTTGTATTTCATAATTTGGGAACAATTCCCAGATTTTACGTTCATCCTCTGGCTGAATATAGTGGGATTCCGCACCACGCAAAAACAATACTGGCTGGTTTACACTATGCTCATTTTCAAGCTCATGCCCTACTACATCAATATTTTTGGTAATCACAGGCACATTAATACGCCAGTCAAATTCATTATTTTTTTCTGGATTTCTCCAAAGATTTTTCAATAAAAACTGACGTACTCCTTCACTTTCTTCAAAGCGTTTTAGTGTTTCATTAGCTTCCGTTCTACTTTTAAGAGTTTTCAAATCTACGGCAGCTAACCCTTGCAAAATCATAGAGTGGTGTACAGGGTAATATTTAGGAGCAATATCTACCACCACCATTTTAGCAAATGCTTCAGGGTAATTCATAGCAAACTGCATGACGGTCTTCCCACCCATCGAATGCCCGATTAAGATTGGGTTTTCAATGCCGTTTTCGGCTATAAATTCTTTTAAATCATCAGCCATTACTTTATAATTGAATTCCTCACTTCTAGGCGATTGACCATGATTTCTTTGGTCTAGCATATACACCGTAAATTGCTCTCCGAGTACCTTCCCTATCGTAAGCCAATTATCAGACGAACCAAAAATACCATGTAAAATAATGATTGTTGTAGGGCTATCTCCTGATTTTCTAAAAAATAATTTCATTTAAATTGTTTTATTTCCCAAATATTTATAAAAGTATTATTTATTACACTTGATATGTGTAAACCTTTCAATTTGGTAATTAATTTTATAGTTTTTGATAATTATAATTTCTATTTATTTGAGACTAAAACATTTTTTTGATAATTTTAGTTATCTCAAATAAAGTATTGATAAATTGCTTTTTCAAAGTTCCTCTTTCTTTTCCAATATTACAAATCGCTCTTTCAGTCATTTTAGGGCAAATTTACCCCTTTAATATCCTTTTAGAAGGTCTCCAAAAACAGCATTTAACATATAAATAATAATATTACTTATATTGTATAATCTTAAAAAAATACTAAACTAATAGAGTTTTTAATCACTTGCATTGTATCTAAAACAATATCATAAACAAAACAAAAAACAAATAAACTTTTCAAATATTTAATTGCACTATACCTACAAATCAAGCAATTAGGGCAATCTTCTTTACAGTTTCTTAATAGTAGTATATTGTTCATACTAAAAAAAAGTTGTTATTTTGCATTCAAATTCACCAATTCAAATTCTAACTAAATTCCAAATTTTCAACATGAAAAAATTCTTTACAACAAAGGTAGTTTTCGGTTTCTTACTGATTTTTACTGCTTTTTTTTCAGGAAATACTTTTGGTCAAGTAACAAGCTCACAAATCACGGGTATTGTTACGGATGACAAAGGTTCTGGACTTCCAGGGGCTACAGTAATTGCTGTTCATACTCCTTCTGGTTCTCGCTACGGAGTAGTCACAAATGCTGCTGGTCGTTATACCTTACCAGCCGTTCGTGTGGGTGGTCCTTATACAGTTAAAGCTTCTTTTGTTGGTTTTAAAGACCAAATCCAAGAAGATGTAATCGCTAACTTAGGAGCAGCAGCAAATGTAAACTTCAAACTAACTGAAACAGAAAATGTACTTAATGAAGTAAAGGTAACGGGCAGTCGTTCTGATATCATGTCATCAAACCGTACAGGTGCGGCAGCTTCATTCGGAACAAACACTATCAACAGCCTTCCAACTATCGGTCGTACTATCAATGATATTACTAAGTACAATGCTTATAGCAATGGTCGTTCTTTCGCTGGTCAAGATAGCCGTTTCAATAACTTTACGATTGACGGTTCAGTATTCAACAACGGTTTTGGTTTAGGTAGTTCTGCACAAGCGGGTGGTCGTACTGGTACAACTGCTGTTTCGTTAGATGCTATCGAACAAGTACAAGTAAACATTGCACCATTTGACGTTCGTCAGTCTGGTTTTGCTGGAGCAGGTATCAACGCCGTTACACGTTCAGGTACAAACGAATTCACAGGTTCAGCTTATCACATTTTCAGAAATAGTGATTTAGTAGGAAAGAAAGCTGATGGAAGAAAATTATCAACAGTTAACATCGACGAAAAAACGTATGGTTTCCGTGTTGGTGGTCCAATCATCAAAGATAAATTATTCTTCTTTGCTAACTACGAACAATTTAAAAGTTCAAACCCTGCTTTAGACTGGGTAGCTAACCGTACAGGTGCTACAGGTGGTAACGTATCTCGTGTATTAGCTACAGATATTGAAGATTTAGGAAATTTCATGAGAACTAACTTCGGATATGAAATTGGTGCAGTTGATGGTTTTAACAATGAAGTAAACAGTAAAAAAGGTTTGTTACGTTTAGATTATAACATCAATAACAACCATAAATTAAGCGTTCGTTATTCTCACCATGATTCTGAAACTGGTTCAATCATCAGTAACAGTAACAGTAGTAGTACCGCTGGTAATGGTAACCGTACTAACTCTGCTTTGGCTTTATCTCCACAAAACTCAGGATATAAAATTCAAGATAACACTCGTTCAATCGTTGCTGAATTAAGCTCAACATTCAACAGTAAGTTTGCTAATAGCTTTATTGCTACGTACAACAAACAAATTGAAGATAGAGCACAAGTAGCTCTTTTCCCAACAATTGATATTTTGAAAGATGGTAATACTTATACTACAATGGGTATGGATCCATTTACGCCAAATAACAAATTGAATTATTCAACGTTAAACTTCACGGATAATTTAAGTTACTTCGCAGGTGCACACACATTCACATTAGGTTTAAGCTACGAATACTTTACTTCTAATAACGTATTCTTCCCTTCTTCAAACGGTGTTTGGGTATTCAACTCAATTGCTGATTTCAAAACTGCCGCTTTAGCTTACAAAGCAAACCCTGCTTTAACGGTTTCTCCAGTTACAATCAACCGTTTCAACTATCGTTATTCATTGTTACCTGACGGAGTAGAACCTCTTCAAACATTGAAAGTTTCTAACTACGCTGCTTATATTCAAGATGAATTCCAAGTAAATGATAGATTAAAAGTTACTGGTGGTCTTCGTTTCGATGTATTTAGTTATGATAATTCAACTTCTAAGGACTTCTATAATTCAGTTGTTGGTAAATTAATTTACAAAGACGAAAACAATGCTGATTTAACAGTAAACACAGGTGCTTTCCCAAGTGCTAAAGTATTAATTTCTCCAAGAATTGGTTTCAACTACGACGTTAAAGGAGATAGATCTCTTCAAGTAAGAGGTGGTACTGGTATTTTCGTATCTCGTATTCCTCAAGTATTGGTATCGAACCAATTGGGTAACAACGGTGTAAATACTGCTGTAATTAACCAAACTGCTACAACAGCTTATCCGTTTACATTGAACCCTACAGTTTACAAGCCAGCAACAACTGACATCACTAAATTGCCTGCTTACGTTGTAAACGCTTCAACAGAAGATTTGAAAAACCCAATGATTTGGAAATCAAACATCGCGGTTGACTATAAATTACCATTCGGTTTAATTGGTACTTTAGAAGCTCTTTATAACAAAAACATCAATGCGTTAAGATATATTGACGCTAACTTGAAAGGTGCTTCTGCTAAATTTGATGGTGCTGATTCACGTGGACGTTTCCCTGCTTCTGGTCTTTCAGGTACAGCCGTTAACACTGCTCGTTATTATAACGCAGCTACTACAAACGTATTCGTGTTAACAAATACTAACAAAGGTGAATCTTATTCATTCACTGCTAAAATTGAAAAACCAACTGTTAATGGTTTAGGTGGTATGTTAGGTTATACTTATGCTGTTGCTAAAGATATTCAATCGGTAGGTAGTACAGTACAAGCAAACATTCCTACAGTAGACGGACAAAATTATTTAACAGCTTCTTATTCAGATAACGACTTACGTCACCGTTTTGTAGGTTATGTAAATTACCGCATCAACTATGGTGGTGAATTTGGTGGATCAACAATGTTTACGTTGGGTGCTGTTTCTAACAGTGGTTTCAAACAATCATATACATTCGGTAGTGATTTCAACGGAGATGGTCAAATCAATGACTTAATCTATGTTCCTAACAAAGCTTCTGATTTAAACTTTGTACCTTTAACTGTAGGTTCTGGTGCAACTGCTAAAACATATACTGCTGCTGAACAAGCTACAGCATTTGATGCTTATATCGAAGGTAACCCATACTTGAAAACTCGTCGTGGACAATATGCAGAACGTAACGGAGGTTATTCTCCATGGTTAACTCGTTTTGACTTCACTGTTGAACAAGATTTCTATGTTAAAACATCTGCTAAAGGAAAGAAAAACACAATTCGTTTACGTGCTGATATCTTAAACATTGGTAACTTATTAAACAATGCTTGGGGTGTAGGTAATGTTTCAACAAGCAGTAACCCATTGAACGTAACTATCAGTTCTGCTGGTGTACCAACATATAGAATCGGAACACAAGTTATTCAAGATGCTGATGGCAACAACCAAACAATCTTATTACGTGATTCATTTGTAAAAAGTATCACAGTTGATAACGTTTGGCAAATGCAATTGGGTATCCGTTATATCTTCAACTAATACTTGAACAAATAACAACCACAAAAAAACTCAGAGAATATCTCTGAGTTTTTTTGTTTTAAATCAAAATTGCCTAGTTGATAGCAACACTAATGTACAGGCTTCTTCTACAATTACTCCTTGTTTTTTCGCCTTCTCTTCAAAAGCATCATTTTCAGTACCTGGATTAAAAATAATTCTTCTTGGTTTTAGCCCTAATAAATAATCATATAAATTTGATTGATTTTGGGGTGCTACATACATAGTAATGGTGTCAACATCTTCAAGAGGTAATTGATCCGTTTTTATGGTGTATCCAGCAATCTGCCCCTTTTCCTTTCCTAATAATGCTACTTCATGACCATTTGCCAATAACATTTGGGTGGCTTTAAATGAATATCTTCCAGGGTTGCTCGATGCTCCTACTACTAATGTTTTCATAACTGTATCAATTTTTCAATTATTTATTTTACTTTTAAACATTTTTCGGAAGGCTTTTAGTTCTTTAGAAAATTCAAGACCATTTTTATACAATATATAATCTATGCACATTCCTGATTCTTATGATGAATTTAGTCAATTCTGGACGAATCATCAACAAGAGGCTATCTTGGCATACACAAGCCAAAAAGACTCTTTTATAGTAGGTTTATTGCCTGAATATTCAATAGCGATGCCTGCCATTCAATTATTTTACATTTTAGAGAAACGTTTTGGGCAGGCAGCATTATATCAAGCGCTCAATACGTCGTTCACTGTTCAAAGCCCCATTGCTAATCACACAGATACTACTTGGATAAAAACTGTAAACATGGTGGGCATCAATGTCCGTACAATTAGTAGTTTCTTTAACGTAGTAAAATATGCACTAACCTTACCTTCGTCTCAGTCTTCTATTCATTTATTGCCTATCTGGGAATGTGGCGTGGTAGCTAGTTTGTATGGAATGGCAAGCTGGAACATCAATCCAGAGTTTTTTGATGAAGATTTAGCCAGAACATTTCCTCATCTGGATACCGTAGAAAAACAGTTGAAGGTGGTAACTAATCTTTTACACCTGATGGGTAAAACCGTTGGGATGGATGTGATTCCCCATACAGATAGGTATTCAGAAATAGCTTTAGCCAATCCTCAGTATTTTGAATGGTTACAAAGAAAAGACTTTGAAATTATCAACCATGAGGCTGACTTACACAAAAAAGTACAAGAGCATATTTTAGCTTTTATAAATCAGCATGGGCCTGCTACTGAAACACGGTACCCTCAAGAAGTGGAAGTTTTTTTTAATAATGCTTACTTTCCTGAAGAACAACGATTAAAAGTACTTTTTGGTGAAAAAGATAATCTTTGGGATAGGAATAAAAAACGTAACCAATTAATCAGTTATTTATATAGTGAAGGGTTTGAGCCTGTGCCTGCTACGATGGCACCGCCATACAGAGGCTTGGAGGTTGATAAACGTGATGAAGCTAAAACGATTGATGAAGATGGGCGAGTATGGAGAGATTATTGTATAACAAATCCTGAAGAAATGTCTAGGGTATTTGGACCGCTTGCCAGATTTAAATTATATGAGAGTTTGGATAACAACCAACATTGGGAAATTGATTTTTCGAAACCAAGAAAAGAAGTTTGGGAATATTCAGCACAAAAATACTTAGGCTTCGCCCAACATTATAATTTTGATTTCATGCGTGGTGATATGTCGCATGTTCAGTTAAGAAAAGAAGGCACGCCTGCTAACCCAGACCAATATTATGATATTCATAAATATATCAAAAAGATTATTTGTGAAATAAAACCAACTTTTTCGTATTTTGCAGAGAGTTTTTTAGCTCCACCCAATACAATGGCTTATGGTGTGGAAGAAGAACACCTAGAAGGGTCTGATGCAGACAGTACTTTAGGCGATTTACAATCGATGGTACTGGGCTCTGAAAAATTTATTACTGCTTTTGCTCGTTATCATTCATTATTAGAACGCTGTACTTTTGCTCCCAACTTTACAATTATTACAGCAGACAAAGACGATCCGAGATTTGATGAATTTTATTTGCAAGGAAATGAAATTAGAATTTTCATGGCATTATTTTTGAGTGATATGCCTTCATATATGAGTTTGGGGTTTGAACAAAGAGATTTACATAATACTCCTGCCCCAAATGAGTATTATACTAAATTATATGTATTTCAACTTACAGAAGGACCCAAAGCAACACATACAAAATATCAGTGGGGTAAAAATGGAGAATTCTTTAAGGCATTGACTATCTTAAGGAAAATTTCGGAAGAAATAACTTCATTAATAGAAAATCAAAGAACCCAATGGCTTATTCCACCAGATTTAGAAGGGAAAAATAAGGTAATCATTTGGACTCAGGCCGAAAATCCGCTTTATCTATTTGTCGTGAATTTAGATACACAGAATAAAGGCACTGAAATATCATTTGAAAGCATATCGGGTGTAAAACAATTAGAACTTATTTATAGTAATAATCAACAAGCAAATTTATCTTATAATACAGGTAACATCAAGATTAACTCATTAGAAAAAGGAGAATATAGTATTTACCGTTATCTTTTTAAAAACATTTGAGTAATCTCATAGTTTTAACATAGAAATAACCACAAAATTCTTTAAACAAAACAAATGATAGACAAAAAAACCAATTTAGGACCCAAAAAAAGCGCTAGTTTTTGGAATGAAAAATGGGTAGATATTCCTTTTCAAGAAGTAGAGAACCCTCCTGTTTATAAAGTTTCCAACTATGGACGCTTGAAAAGTTTTCAGAATGACCCAGTTCAAGGTGATATCATCAATGGCTCAAAAATTCAAGGATACAAATCGCTTAATATCAGAGCCAAAGGGAATAAATCCCTTAATAGGTATGTTCATAAACTTGTTGCAGAATTCTTTGTAGAAAAACAAAACGAAGAACAAAAATTTGTTATTCATCTTGATCACGACAAGCTAAATAACTATTGGGAGAATTTAAAATGGGTAACTCGCGATGAAATGACAATCCATAATCGCGAAAACCCAGCAGTGAAAGACAGAGTTATTCCAAAACGTACTAAAAATTACAAGTTGACTGAAAGCAAGGTAATTATGATTAAAAAAATGCTAAGGTCAGATAAAAACAGATTAAAAATGATTGCCAAGCAATTTGGCATTACTCATACTCAGCTTAATAGAATTCGTTCTGGTGAAAACTGGGGACATGTTAAATTAGAAGATTAACCTAAAAGGGTTCAGCAACAACATTGCTGAACCCTTTTTAGCTCTTTTTTGATAAAGGCTTATAATAAAAACTATTTTACTACCGCCAAACGACTCACTAAGGTCTCCTCCCCCTTTGCGTTGGCAGAAAAAATTAGGTAAACGCCTGTTTCGGCTCTTTTGCCATCAAGTGTTTTCCCATTCCAAACAGCAGTACCTCCGTTTGCTCTTGTTTCATACACCAAATTTCCAACAATATCCGTAATCTTTACAAAAGCGTTTTCCACTAACCCTTCAATACCGATTTGTCCTTCAAAATCTGGACGAACAGGATTAGGAAATACTTTTACTGTATTGTCTAATTGGCTGTTAGTACTTTCAGTCGCCGTTCCTCTATAGGAAACTAAGCCTTTTGAGGTACGAATAAATACATTCCCAGACTGTGGCTCGGCCGTGATATAATTGATGTTATTAGCAGGTAAAGGAGCATTAATTTCGGTAAAGTTGGTAACCAGTTCTGTACCGTCTGAATTAAATAAGAAGATTCCGTTCAATGTACCCATCCACTTTCTATTTCCGCCATCTATTGCGATAGAGGTTACTGTCTCATTACCAAGCAAACGTCTTCTTTCAAATACAGGCGTGTAAGCGTCAAAATTTTTACCTGAAAATACCGAAGCAGGACTATCAAATACTACTACTCCTTTATCAGTACCTACCCACATTTGTCCGTCTTTATCCAATGCCATCGTTTTTACATTCGTACTAGGCAAATTCCCAAAGCCTGTGCCTGTGGTAATAAATTTTTGCTGATTAGCAGTGTTCTTTACCATAATTCCGCCAAAGCCACTTCCACGAATCCAAGTATTACCTCCGTCATCAACCACGACAGAATCTTTTCGTGTTTGATACAAAGTATCTAAACTGGCAGGACTATAGCTCTTATAGTTTCCCTCTAAATTACTTAAAAGTCCATTCTGATAGTCTGCCAACCAATACTTTCCTTGGGCATCTGCCCGTAAACATTTAGGCTGTTTAATTTTTGAATCTGCTACTTTACTAAAGGTGAGCAAATCCATATCCAAAATATTTAATGTTCCATTAGTGATAACAAAATACTTGTTGCCAACAATCCTATCAATTACTTCAATTTTAGCTGGCAGTATTAAAATGCCTGAGAATTTGCCATTCACATAGGACGAAACATTGCCTGTTTCAGAAGCGATGATAAGACCATTTTGGTAACTAACGAACGTACTGCGTTCTGTGTTTAATGAAGACCAATTACCAAAAAACTGTAAGTTCACATTTATGGCAAACTTTGCTTTACGAATACCAACAGAGGTAGATAAAAATATAGAATCGTTTGAAAATTCCGTTTTATATATTTTTATGGATGCCCCGTTTATACCTAAATTTTGATAGGTTTCCTTAATTTCTTCTTTATCAATGTCAAGTATAACCAAGCCAAAATCATACGCTAAATAGGCCGTATTATCATTAATAGCGATGTGATTTACAATTTTGCTATCCTGAATAGAACTTGATTCTTTCAGTAATGAAATATTCGAAATCTTAGCGGGCTCAAACTGCTCATTCAATTTGATTAAGTCGATATTCCCAGATTGGTAGGCAGCAATTAAGGTATTTTGATTGGCTGAATAAGCAATTTTTACAATGCCAATTTCGGATAATCCATCAATTTTGGATAATTTAATAGATTCATTATTGCTTTTATCATAATAGAAAAAGCCATTTTCGGTCACACAATAAATCTTATCTTTAATGATAACGACATCTTTGGCACTAGAATAGTTAAAATATGTTTGCCAAGTACCAATAGGCACTTGGGCTAACACTGAAGCTTGAAAACTTAAAATAATGCTTATTAAAGCAGCAATACCAAAAAGGTTGAAGCCAACCCTTTTTGAATTGTTTAGTGTAAAAGTAGCTGTACTATAGCTGGGAACGGACATACATCATTAAATTATGAATGAAAACACTTTCTACATCTTGCTTCATAGCTATCGGTTTCTCCTAACATTACCTGCTCTTGTGCCGCAGTTTTGCGATATGAATAATTAGCGACATCACCACAAACCATACACACTGCATGAACTTTTGTAATGTATTCTGCAATAGCCATCAAGGCGGGCATTGGGCCAAAGGGTATTCCTTGGAAATCCATATCCAGACCCGCCACAATTACTCTTTTACCATTAAAAGCCAAGGTATTTACTACTTCAACGATTCCATTATCAAAAAATTGAGCTTCGTCTACTCCAACCACATCACAGTCTCCAGCCAGCGAAAGCATTATCTCTGACGAATGAATGGGTGTTGACCGAATTGAAGAGGCATTGTGTGAAACAATATCTTCGTCGTGATAACGCGTATCAATACTTGGTTTAAAAATTTCTACTTTTTGTTTAGCAATCCTTGCACGATTTAATCTACGAATTAACTCCTCTGTTTTTCCAGAAAACATTGATCCACAGACTACTTCAATCCAGCCTGCCTTTTTCCCATTTAGTTGATGTTGGTGATGATACGGTTCAATAAACACTTTGTTAAAAAATTTTAGCGTTAAAAATTATCCTTTTTACGAAGATAAAGAATTTAAAATGGATGAAATGAAATTATCTTTTATAAGTCAAAAATTGTAAATTAGATTATAGAAGAATAATACAAAAAAGTAAACATAAAATTGTCTTATTTGGAGAATATTTAGTATTATTGCAATCAATAAACCTTAAATCACTAATACATATATGAAGACAATTAACCAATGGCTCGACGAATACGGAGAGAGCCATAAAAACCCCACAAACAAAACCGTCCATTGGATTTGTGTACCCCTCATTTTTTTTAGTTTATTAGGACTACTCTATAGCATAAAACTCTCTTTTTTTAGTATCGGCGACATCGAAGGAAATGTTGCTCTCATTGTATTAACACTTACGATGATTTACTACTTCAACTTGTCGAAATCCTTATCAGCGGGTTTATTTTTATTTGCTACTACCTGTGTGTTCTTTTGTTACCTTATTGAAAACTCTGCCATCGTTCCTTTATGGCAAGTATGTCTAACTATTTTTGTGTTGGCTTGGCTAGGGCAATTCTGGGGGCATAAAATAGAGGGCAAAAAACCTTCTTTTTTTAAAGATTTATTATTTTTGATGATTGGCCCTGCTTGGCTAATGAGTTTCATTTATCAACGTTTAGGTATCCATTACTAACAATTCTATGTTCAATTATTTTACAGCACCTCAATTATACACTCTGTCCTTCAAGCTTACCATCCATACTATTTCAGGATAAAACAGTATCAAGTAGTTAATATTTGATACTGTTTTTGTTTTCAGGCATTTAAGTCATTGACTGATTTAATGAATGTGTGATTTAGTGATTAGTCCGTTTAAACTAAAGCGATAAACTGCTCACAAATTACCCTTAGCATAATGTCATTTATACTTACCTAGAAAACAACTCGAAAAATTAAACTTAAATCAACCAAAACCATGTTTTTAATTATTTTAGGTGCTATTACTTTAGTGGTAGGCTTTGCCATTAATACACCATCGTTAGCAAGTGCTCGTTTTTCGCGTCCTGTAAAAGTTATTGGAAGCGTAATCATTGTTATTGGGATGCTTAGTTCAGGGATTAAACAAGTTGATGCAGGCGAAGTTGGCGTACAGTCGATATTCGGGAATGTAAATCCAAATACGTTATCAAGTGGACTGAACTTTGTGAATCCTTTAGCAGAAGTTCAGACTTTCGATATCAAGACACAAAACTATACCATGTCGGCAGTACATGATGAGGGGAGTAAAGAAGGTGACGATGCCATTAGGGTATTAACTGCGGATGGTCTGGAGGTAGTTATTGATTTAACCGTTTTATACAGAGTCATTCCGGCCGATGCGCCGAAAATTCTAAAAGAAATTGGCTTAGATTATAACGACAAAGTAGTGCGACCAATCACTAGAACAAAAATCCGAGATAATGCTGTTTATTATGATGCTGTAGCACTTTATTCTACCAAAAGAGATGAGTTTCAAACAAGGATATTCAAATCTATTGAAAAAGATTTATCTCGAAGAGGCTTACTACTTGAACAGTTATTAATCAGAAATATCAACTTACCTACTTCTGTCAAACAAACGATTGAATCAAAAATTAATGCAGAACAGGAAGCCCAAAAAATGCAGTTTGTACTTCAAAAAGAGAAACAAGAAGCTGAACGTAAACGCGTTGAGGCACAAGGAATAGCAGATTACCAGAAAATTCTCTCTACGGGTTTAAGTGATAAACAATTACAATACGAGTCTATTAAAGCCCAGAAAGACATTGCACTTTCACCTAATGCTAAAATTATTATATTAGGAGGAAAAGGTAATACGCCAATTATGCTAAGTGATAAATAATAAAAATAGGCTGTCTTCGATATGAAGACAGCCTATTTTTATTATTTGCAATATTTAAATGGAATAAGGTTATTATTTTACCTCTTTCACATTTTAACTTATTTAGTTTGACCGTTCGACAACAATTGGAAGAATTGATCTAATTTCGGCGTTACGATGATTTCAGTTCTACGGTTTAACTTACGACCTGCACTGTTTTCATTTGAATCTTTTGGAGCAAATTCAGAACGACCACCAGCTGTCATACGCTCAGGAGATACGCTAAATTTAGTTTGTAATAAACGAACAACAGAAGTAGCACGTTTTGTACTTAAATCCCAGTTATCTTTCAAACAGTCAGTAGCGATAGGTACGCTATCAGTATGACCTTCAACTAAAATGTCTAATTCTTTGTGATCGTTCACCACTTTAGCCACTTTTTCTAACACTGCTTCAGCTTTTTGGTTGATTACAGCACTACCCGATTGGAATAGCATTTTATCAGAAATTGAGATATAAACAACTCCTTTTTTCACTTCAACCGTTACATCTTCGTCATTTACATCAGCTAATGAACGTTTCAACGTCATTACTAAAGCTAAATTCAAAGAATCTTTGCGTTGTACTGAAGAGTTCAAATCTTTGATATATTTGCTTTGATCGTTCAAAGTTTCCAAAGATTTTTTAATGCTCTCAGCACCTGCTTTACTAACTACTGATAGGTCAGACATTCTGTCTAACAAATTAGTATTAGTTTTTTTCAAGTAGTCAATTTGGTCTTCAAACCCTTTTAACTGCTTAATCTTAGCTTGCAATTCACTGTCTTTTGATTTTAAGTCAGTTTCTAAGCTTGCTCTTGTCTTATCACAGTCATTTAAGTCAGCTTTTGCTTTAGCAAGAGTACTCTCTGTGCTCGCTTTGTAATTAGCGTATTCCGCTTGAGCAGCTGCGAATTTTTTCTTACTCACGCACGAAGACATGATCACAATTGATGAGGCAAACAAAATTATTTTTTTCATACTTTTAGTTTTTATGCTAATTGCTTATTAAAATTTGAAACGAAAATACTATAAAAAAATTACATAATTGTCATGATTTGTCTTTACTAAAGTCATAAAATGGCTTGTAAGTACTCAAAATTTGTTTATAAAAAACTAAATCTTAAAATAAGTCAACATGAGATTTGATAAGTTCAAATTAAGCGTCTTGAAGTGCGACTTAAATTAATCCTATGACAATTTGTAGATTGGAAAATTTTATAATCCGAAACAAAATTAAAGCTAATTAGGCTAATACTTGTAAAAAAAATGGGTATAAAATCATTCCAAGTACATTTTATCGCTTCCGATTTAATCAAATAATCTATACTTTAGGGTAAATAAAACATATAATATGAAAAAAATTGTATTAACCATTGGCTTATTAGCGCTGTTTGGTCATTTTTCAAATGGACAACAACTAAATAAAACCGAGAAAAAAATTGCCGAATATATTGAGGAACAAATGCCCCAAACTGAGGCATTGCTTAAAAAGATTGTCAATATTAATAGCGGAACTCTTAACAAAGAAGGTGTTAGAGAGGTGGGGAATATCCTGAGAAAAGAATTTGATGACTTGGGTTTTAAAACAGAATGGATTTCATTACCCGATTCATTAAACCGAGCGGGGCATTTAGTGGCAGAACGAAAAGGGAAAGCTGGTAAAAAACTATTTTTGATAGGTCATTTAGATACTGTTTTTGAAAAAGCAATGACTTTTACACCCTATACTTATTTAAACGACTCTACAGTGACGGGGCAAGGAGTAAATGATATGAAAGGCGGTGACATTGTTTTGTTAGCAGCCTTGAAAGCCCTTCATCAACATGGATTGCTAGAGAATACCACCCTAACCGCTTACTTTACAGGCGATGAAGAAAGTGCAGGTCGCCCAACTAGCATTAGCAGAAAAGACTTTATAGAAAGAGCCCAAACCAACGATATAGCTTTGGCTTTTGAAACAGCCGTCAATTTAAACACCGTTGCTACTGCCCGTAGAGGGTCTAGTGGTTGGAAATTAAATGTAAAGGGAGTAATGGGACATTCCTCTACCATATTTAGCCAGCAATCTGGCTACGGAGCCATCTATGAGGCCGCTAGAATATTAAATGAATTCAGAGAGAAATTGAGTACTGAAAAATACCTAACCTTCAACCCTGGTTTAATTATGGGTGGTTCCGAAATCAATGATAATAAAGAAACCATCGGGAAGGATAACATTATTTCACCTAGAGTAATGGTTTCGGGAGATTTGCGGTTCTTAACAGAAAGTCAGAAAGAAAATGCAAGGGTTAAAATGAAAGAAATTGTTTCGCACAGTTTGAATAAAACCAAAGCAGAAATTACTTTCTCAGACGGCATTCCTGCGATGGAACCTACATCAGCAAACGAAAACTTGCTTGCTGTTATTAGTAAAGTAAGTTTGGATTTAGGTCTAGGAGAAGTAAAGGCTGGAGACCCCGGTTCGAGAGGTGCGGGAGATATTTCATACATTGCCAAATACATGGCTTGCTTAGATGGCCTTGGGGCATCGGGCAAAGGAGCTCATGCACCGGGCGAGACAATGAACATGAAGGAATTTCCGAAGTTGGTTCAAAGAACGGCCATTCTGATTTACAGATTAACCCGATAAAAGCAAAGGGGTTGTTTCAAATTTGAAACAACCCCTTTGCTTTTATCTATTCAGAACAATTAAGCTATTGTAGAGCTCATTACTTCTGTTTGTTTACGAATTGATTCTAAGTGAACCAATTTGAATAATTCTTCAACAAATTCTGGATACAACCCTAATCCCGTTGCTTGTTTAGCACGGTCAGTATGTAGTTGCTTCCAACGGTCTAATTGTAATACTGCTACGTTGTTATCACGTTTGTATTCGCCTAATTTTTCAACAACAGCCATACGAGCAGCCAACACTTCCATTAATTCACGGTCGATGTTGTCAATTTTAGCACGCAATGCAGCTAGTTCGTCAGTAAATTCAGCACCATAGTTTGCTTGACGTACTTCTAATTCACGTAACATTGTACCTAATGCTTCTGGTGTTAATTGTTGCGAAGCATCAGACCAAGCAGCATCAGGATCACGGTGCGTTTCAATAATCATCCCGTCGTAATTCAAATCAAGAATTCTTTGAGATAATTCCATCAACAAAGAGCGTTTTCCAGCCATGTGTGATGGGTCACCGATGATTGGTAATTGAGGGAACAAACGTTTCATCTCAACAGCCATTTGCCACATTGGCGAGTTACGGTATTTTACTTCTTGTGCATTAGAAAAACCACGGTGGATAGCACCTAATTTTTTAATACCAGCACCTTGCAAACGTTCAAAAGCACCTACCCAAAGCGCTAAGTCTGGATTAACAGGGTTTTTAACCAATACAGGAATATCAACACCTTGTAGAGCGTCAGCTAAATCTTGTACGTTAAAAGGGTTTACTGTTGTTCTAGCACCAATCCATAATACATCAACACCATACTTCAAAGCAAGTTCGATATGTTCTGGAGTTGCTACTTCAATAGCTAATGGTAATCCAGTTTGTTTTTTTGCTTCAACAAGCCATTTTAAAGCTGGTTCTCCCATTCCTTCAAAACTTCCTGGACGTGTGCGTGGTTTCCACACACCTGCACGCATGATATGGGCATATCCTTCTGCTTTAATTCTATTAGCAGTCTCCAACACTTGTTCTTCCGTCTCGGCTGAACATGGACCTGCGATAATCAAGGGTTTGCCGTCAGTTTTAATCCATTCCTGCATCGGCACTACATCTAAATTTGCGTTCATTTGGCAAACAGTATTAAGTAAAATCAACTGCTATCTATTAATTACTATTTCTTTTCATTCATCAGATTGAAAAATCTTCTAAAAAATAACAAATAGTTTTTTAAACAACAATCAACAAATTTTCAAAACATTATTTTGTAACAAATCGTATCTACTTTATCAAAATTTCCCTTAACATTGTGAAAGGTTTATTTTATATAACCCTGACTATGCTATTTAAATTCATCAAAATACAGCATTAAAAAATTTAATCCGATAAAATTTGTTTTTGTATTATTCTAATATGCTATATTTGCACGTTTAAGTAAAACAACTGACGACTCTCTAAATCATATTAAACTGATTATCAATCAATAAATTATCATTCAGTTTTAATTTATATACGATTATTCGTCTGTAACATGACCAAAATGCCAGCCACATCAACCCTTATGGAGTCCACAAAAGTTAGTTTTGAAGACACCTCAATTGCTTTTTCTTCAAAATCTAACTTACAATTGAAGAAGATATATTTACTCTTCGCAAGCATGAACCAGAATTGGCTCGTAAAGTTAGGGACTTTTTTTATCAAACTCTTTATTTTTCTTCATTTTCCCATAAAAAAACTCATAAGAGTTACTGTATTTGAACAGTTTTGTGGTGGAGAAACCCTACAAGAATGTAACAAGACAATAGAAAATTTGGACAAATCTCATATTGGCACAATTTTAGACTATTCTGTAGAGGGAGAAGATAACGAAAAAAGTTTTGACAAAACTACGCAAGAAGTGCTCTTGACGATTGAAAAAGCTTATGAGAACATTGCTATTCCTTTCGCCGTATTTAAAGTAACAGGAATTGCGAGTATGGATTTATTGGAAAAAATCCAAAACGAAGAAGAACTCAATAACGACGAGAAGGCCGCTTTTGAAAGAGTAAGAGAAAGAATGAATATTCTATGTGGAAGAGCACACGCCTTGAATGTTAGAATTTTTGTAGATGCTGAAGAATCTTGGATTCAAGATACCATCGATACCCTTACGTACGGGATGATGGAAAAATACAACCAAGAACAGTGTATCGTTTACAACACTTTTCAAATGTATCGAAAAGATATGTTGCAAAACTTAAAAGAGGCAACTCAACAAGCACGAGACAACCATTTTTCACTTGGTGTAAAATTGGTTCGTGGGGCTTATATGGAAAAAGAACGCCAAAGATCACATGAAGAAAATTATTGTGAGCCTGTTCATGAAACCAAAGCGGCTACCGACCATGATTATAACTTAGGAGTAGTATTCTGCGTAGAAAACCGTGATAATATTTCTCTTTGTGTAGGTACACATAACGAGTTTAGCTGTAAACAATTGGTAGATTTAATGCAAAAAAATCAGATTGACCCTACAGATAAACATTTTTATTTCGCACAGCTTTTAGGAATGTCTGATAACATATCATACAATCTTTCAAAAGCAGGTTATAATGTAGCTAAATATGTGCCTTACGGCCCGATTGAAGCAGTAATGCCTTATTTATTCCGTCGTGCGGCTGAAAACACATCGGTGTCAGGTCAAGCTAGTAGAGAGTTTGTATTAATCAAGCGTGAAATCGTTAGAAGAAAGAGGCTAATGTTCACTAAAAAATAATTTTATTTGACGGTATATATACTTTTAGATTAAATATTTCGTCACAAAGGCAGTAAACCTAAGGGTTTCTGACTTTGTGACTTTTATTTTGTAACTTGCGCAAATTATTACAAACATTAATATCCAACAATCTATTTCCGTTTATTCAACCCAATCGCTCAAATTCAATTATGTTTCGTTCTCCATATAAATACTTCTGGCTTACCTTTTTGCTTATTGTTATTGACCAAGTTATTAAAGTAGCTGTTCACAAATATTTACAATACGAAGGTAATGAAGTACCTATCATTGGTGATTTTTTCAAACTCCATTATGTATTAAATAAGGGAATGGCCTTTGGAATGACCCTCAACTTTTTACCAAAAGGATATGATAAAATTGTTCTAAGTCTTTTTAGGGTTGTTGCCATGTTTGGAATCGGGGCATATCTGGTTTCGTTAGCACGCAAAAAGGCTAATCCGGGCTTACTTTGGTGTATTGCTGCTATATTAGGAGGCGCTATTGGTAATGTGGTGGATAGTACTTTCTATGGCGTTATTTTCAATAATGCTCCTGTTGATTCGCCTACTCCTTGGTTTCATGGCCAAGTAATTGATATGTTTTTCTTTGACCTTTACCAAGGTTGGTTGCCTGAATGGCTTCCTATTTGGGGAGGTACTTGGTATTCAACCCCTATCTTTAATTTTGCCGATGCTTCTATATTCTGTGGCGTTGTGGTAATTTTAATTTTTCAAGGGCAGTTTTTTGAAGAATCAAAGCCAAAAAATGACGCTGAAACAGCAGATAAAGACGAAACAATTCATAGCGACAATATTGAGAACCTCAGCACGGATTTTCAAGAAGAAGCTACAGAAGAATCAGAAAGTAAACCTCAAGAATAACAAATAAAATTTTGTTTGAGTACACAATGAAATCAGAAATTATTTTAATGGCACTGTGGTTAAGCTATGGATTACTCCATACCATAACAGCGTCTGAAAGCTTTAAAAATCTTCTCAAACCTATTTTGGGAAGATTTTCTATTTATTACCGTCTGGGCTACAATATCGTGTTTGTAGTATTGCTAATACCAATCATCAAGTACCAGCTAGAAGCTCCATCCGAAATACTGTTAGAAAAATCAATCATGAATCAGATTTTGGGTGGTTTAATGATGGGTTCGGGTATATTCCTTGGCTTTTCAGCCTTGAAACAATATGATTTATCCGAATTTTTAGGAACAGATGCTTTGAAAGGTTCATCTAAAAAACCGGTATTGAGGATTGATGAGTTGTCATCAATTGTTCGTCATCCGCTTTATTTGGGTATACTGATATTTGTATGGGGTACTTTTGGCTTTTTTGGTACATCCCTTTACCTCGTTACTGCCATAAGCTTAACTTTTTATATCAGGATTGGAATATACTTTGAAGAGAAAAAGTTAGTAAAGGAATTTGGGAAGAAATACGAAAAATATCAAAAAGAAGTACCGATGTTAATCCCGAGATTAAGTGATGGAAAATAATCCCATCACTTAACTGTTTGTAAGATTTCTGAAGACTTCTTCCATTGTTTTTCCAGAAGTTTTTAAAGCCGATAGCTCACTGTCTTTCACTATTTTACCGTGATTAATAATTACCACTCTATCACAAATAGCTTCAACTTCTTGCATAATATGGGTTGAAAAAACGACTGTTTTTTCTTTGCCGATATTTCTGATAACACCTCTGATTTCTGCCAATTGATTAGGGTCAAGCCCCGTAGTAGGTTCATCCAAAATCAATACTTTAGGGTCATGAATAAGGGCCTGAGCCAAGCCAACACGCTGGCGATAGCCTTTTGACAATTGACCTATTTTCTTCTTTTGCTCAAGTTGCAGACCAACCAAATCAATTACCTCCGCTATTCTATTCTGTAATTTTTGCCCTTTAATCTGATAAAGTCCTCCGACGAAAGCCAAAAACTCCTTTACATACATTTCTAAATATAAAGGGTTGTGTTCAGGTAAGTAACCAATATTTTTTCGTACTTCCATGGCATCTTTTTCCACATCATAACCACATACTTCAACCTTCCCACTAGTAGCAGTAAGATAGCACGTAGCAATCTTCATAGTGGTTGATTTGCCAGCACCGTTCGGCCCAAGGAAACCGACTATTTCCCCTTGCTTTACCTCAAAAGAAATATTATCTACAGCATTTTGTGTGCCATAAACTTTTACTAAATTCTGAATTTTTAACGACATAAATAGAAGTTAGGAATGTGATTAAAATTTATGGAAACTAGCTAAGCATTCCTAAATTTATTAAATTGAACAAATTATTGTCCAAACATGCTTCCTAAATCCATTCCTGGAATATTAGGCATCAAACCTTGAGTAGCTTTTTGAAGATGTTCTTTTATTTTACCTTCAATATTTTCCAAAGCATTGTTCGTAGCCGCTATGATTAAATCCTGTAGTACTTCACGGTCAGCAGGCTTAATTAAATCTTCATCAATTTCAATTTTCAAAAGCTGTTTTTTCCCATTCACCGTTGCAACCACCATACCAGCACCAGCATCACCCGTTTCAATAATTGAACTCAAAGAGTCTTGGGCTTCTTTCATTTTAGCTTGAAGGTCTTTTACCTTGCCAAGCATTCCCATCATATCAAACATAGTCTTTTAAGTTTTGTTAATAAATTTGTCTTGCAAGTTACAATACTATTCATTTAACACAAAAATTAAGCTTGTTTTACCTAGTCAATAGTTAAAATCTGTTACTAGATTACCAACCTATTAATACGTTAAAAAAAGTGTTCCCTCCTTATTAATTACTTGTCCAGTAGTATCTTCCACCTCTAATTTATAAATATACATTCCTTGCAAAGCTTTTTCTCCATTTTTTAAAAAACCATCCCATCCTATTTGACTATTACTTGGGAAACTATTGGTTTCATCATAAAACACTACACTCCCCCATCGGTCATAAATGGTCATTTTTAGTTTCTGGATGAATCTTCCATAAATAATAAACTTATCATTTACACCATCATTATTAGGCGTAAAAGCATCTGGATTCAATAGTAGTGATGGGCGATAAATACGCACAATGTTTGAATGTGTATTTTGTGTAATACCTCCCGAAATAGGTTTAGCTTCTATCTGCAGAAATATTTCCTGCCCCTCGCTGTCTGGCAAACCAATCGTGTTATAAGAATAAATATTTTTAAGATTATCAGCCAAAGTCTTTAAGGTAATTCCAGTGTTTGGGTTAACTTTATTTACCCTGTAATAATCTGTCGCTAATGAAAATGAAGATTGCGGAGTCCAATCTATCTCTGATACACTAGAAGATACCAATATGCTGCAAACCTTTTGAGAAGGGTCAGATTCCTTATTGCATAAATCTTTCCAAGTCATATAATAACAGTAAGATTGGTCGTCAATAGAAACATTATTATCCTTTATTGAATTTACAGCAGGACTAGTTGACTGCAATAATTGGTACGCTCCATTAAGAGACGTTGATTTATAATAACGGTATTCTACCATATCAGAGGGAGACGGCTCACCAGTTCCTGTTGTGAATGTTCCTTTGATAGTAATAGTTTTAGCAGTAGCTTCTACATCAGCAAAAACGTTGGCTATTTTAGTAAGGCTTTTTGTGGAGGTAGCTTGGATATTTAAAAGCTGAGAAGTAGATTTTTGTCCATAATTAGTGATGACACGATAAATATAATCTTTTCCACAAACCACATCTGGGTCGGTTAAAGTTAGCGTCGAAATATTGCTGATAGGGGGAAATACTTTATCAATTGTTCCATTAGCGTTCACTCGTTCTACACGATAATCTGCAAATACTCCTCCTGTAATATTTGTCAAAGCTCTTAGCCACGAAGCTTGAACTTCATTATTAATAACGGCCACTTTTGCAGGCGTTGTACATACTTCTTCATTACTTAAATTAGCAGGATTAAAAATAGTAGCAGGACAAACAGCATCTAATGCTTCTGTCCTAAAACAATATTGTCTGTCTTGATTAGGAACAGTTACCGTAACATCATCAAACAACGTAGTGGCTGTAGATGTATAAGTTAGTAATGGATTGGTATAATCATACGTACTCGTCGTTAATGGGTCACGGATATACACTTTACGCTGAATAGTTGTTTGAGCAAGAACAGTCATTTTGTATTCTTTCGCAATAGCAGTTCCTGCAATAGCTGTAATCAACGGACGATTAATCATCGTTCCCGTCATTGAAATAGGCGGAGAAGTATATACAGGTGCTGGACAGCTTCCCGTTTTAGATTGTCCTTTTATGGTAATTATTCTATCAGATTGATCGGGGAAAGGTCCACTTGAAACAGTATGCGGATACGACGTAGGTTTCTCTCTAAAAGTAGGATTAAACAAACTACTCGTTGATGAAAACTTCACTTCGTACTCGTCATAATTATTATTAGGGTCGGCTTCTAATTTTAACCTAATCAAAGTAGCATTACACACACTGTAAGTAATTACAGGAGTACTAGGCTTAATAACTTCTATTACTTGACAAGCGTGATGATAATCGTTGGAAGTTCCATTACCAGAATTATCCCCTTGCGTAATGACATAGATGCCTGGGCCAGTGTACCATGAAGAGGAGGTATTGACTGGAATGGAAGCATCCCCGCTGATTGTCATGTAACTAGCATTTGCCGTATTGGGTGTAGAGGGTGGCGCTGTTAAAGCATTATACTGAGTTGCTGGCATTAGCCAATAGTTTACACCAGTAGTACTCGTAGCACTAATTGTATTTTTTAACGTAATCGTTTCTCCTTCACAAATTTTAACTGGAATATTATTAGATGCCGTACTGTTTCCATCGCCATCACCCACCACTTGTACTTTTGTACCATTGATACTGAATTGCCCTGAAACCGTTCCCGGTGGCTCAGCTTTATTTTTACATTGAGCATACGTATTGATAGTCATCTTTGTTAGCAAGATTAAGGCAATCAATATTTTTGCTGATTTATTAAAAATTCGATTCATTTAAAAAGGTTATTTTTATTAAAACTATTTACAAAAATTGTGCTATAAAATTTAAGTCTTATAATTTATTTATATCCAGATTGACAAGGCTAAATTTAATAAAAAATGCTAGAACAGTAAATAACAGCGAGACTGACTTATGTCAAAAAGAGTATTTCTTAAGGAAGACAAGAGATATTTTAGCCAATAGTCGCTTTAATGTTTAACGCAAAGGAACAAAAAAACGTACCTTTGAGGTTATAAAAATACAAGTGAATTGTAATGACGAAGCACCCTCTGAGCCTAGATTCAAGATTTTACCAAGAAAACAATGTCAAAGATAAAATTAGATAGTATCGAAGAGGCGATTGAAGCAATTCGCCAAGGAAAAATTATCATCGTAGCCGACGATGAAGACCGTGAAAACGAAGGAGATATGATTTGTGCCTCTGAAGCGATGACTCCAGAATTAGCCAATTTTATGATTCGTGAAGGTCGTGGCTTAATGTGTGTAACTCTTACGGAGGAACGTTGTAAGGAATTGGATTTAACCATGATGGTTGGTTCTAATACTGCTACGCACGAAACGCCCTTTACCGTTTCGGTAGATTTACTAGGGCATGGTTGTACGACAGGTATTTCAGCACACGACCGTTCTAAAACGATTCAGGCTTTGGTCGATGAAAATACCAAACCAGAAGACTTAGGCAGACCGGGGCATATTTTCCCTTTGAAAGCACGTAATGAAGGTGTTCTTCGTAGAACAGGGCATACTGAAGCAGCGATGGATTTCGCAAAGCTTGCGGGTTTTAAACCTTCTGGGGTATTGATTGAAGTATTGAACGAAGACGGAACGATGGCTCGTTTAGCTGATTTAAGAGCTATTGCGGATAAATTCGATTTGAAATTAGTAACCATTAAGGATTTAGTAGAGTATCGTTTAAAACATGAAAGCCTTATCAAACGTGAAATAGGCGTTGATATGCCTACAGAGTTTGGTCATTTTGATTTAATCGCTTTCAAGCAAATCAATACTGGCGAAACACATTTGGCATTGATTAAAGGTACATGGGAAAAAGATGAGCCTGTTTTAGTAAGGGTACATAGCTCATGTGTTACAGGTGATATTTTTGGCTCATGCCGTTGCGATTGTGGTGCACAACTACACCGTGCGATGGAAATTGTAGAAAAAGAAGGTAAAGGCGTAATTCTGTATATGTTCCAAGAAGGCAGAGGTATCGGCTTAATTAATAAATTAAAAGCCTATAAACTTCAAGAAATGGGACGCGATACTGTAGAAGCTAATTTGGAGTTAGGTTTCAAAATGGATGAGCGTGATTATGGCGTGGGAGCTTCTATCTTAAGAGATTTAGGATTAAGCAAAATCAGATTAATCTCGAACAATCCAAAGAAAAGAGCAGCCCTGTTCGGATATGGTTTAGAAATTGTAGAAACTGTACCGATTGAAATTGCTTCAAACCCTCATAATGAAAGTTATTTGCTCACAAAAAGAGACAAAATGGGTCATACTATTATGGGGCATAAATAAATAAAAGGGGCTTAGTTATTGAATAACTAAGCCCCTTTTATTTATAGACAAGAATTTGTCGCTAATACTAAACAGCGACAGGAGCTTTAATGCCAGGATAAGGATGATAGTTTTCTAACGTGAAATCTTCAAACTTAAAATCAAAAATGCTTTTTACGGCTGGGTTGATTTTCATGGTTGGTAAGGCACGTGGCTCACGAGCTAGCTGAGTAGCTACTTGCTCATAGTGATTAGAATAAATATGCGTATCACCACCTGTCCAAATAAAATCACCCACCTCCAAATCACACACTTGTGCAATCATCATCGTCAGCAACGCATAAGAAGCAATGTTAAAAGGCACACCCAAAAATACATCCGCCGAACGTTGGTATAATTGGCAAGACAGTTTATTATCCGCTACATAAAACTGAAAAAGTGCATGGCAGGGCATTAAAGCCATTTCAGAAAGTTCCCCTACATTCCAAGCACTCACGATAATTCTTCTTGAATCTGGGCTTTTCTTCAATGTCTCGATTACCTCTTTCAACTGGTCAATTACTTTTCCGTTTGGAGCCGTCCAGCTTCTCCATTGTTTTCCATATACTGGACCTAAATCACCATTTTCATTAGCCCATTCGTCCCAGATGCCTACGCCATTATCTTTTAAATATTTGATATTGGTATCACCATTAATAAACCAAAGCAATTCATGGATAATCGACTTTAAATGTACTTTTTTGGTAGTTACCAAAGGGAAACCTTCTTGTAAATTAAAACGCATCTGATAACCAAAAATACTGGTTGTACCCGTACCTGTACGGTCAGTTTTTTCTGCTCCGTTCTCAAGAATATGTTTTAAAAGAGTATGATATTGTTGCATTTTTTTTGCTGTAAGCTATAAGTAATGAGCTTTAGTTTTGTGATAAAAGACAAGATTGAAATGAAAAAATATTCTTGCAAGTTCAAAATTACATAAAAAAATAACTCATCAATAGCTTCTTACACTATTGATGAGCCTTTAAATAAAACACGCTCTTTTATTTAAGCTGTTTTCTTTATAGTTTTTTTGTCGGATACCTTTTCAGCTTTAGCAGATTTAGTCATTTCTGCACAGCACTTCGATTTTGACTTACTGTGTGAAGCTGCCATTTTAGCACTACAACATTTTGAACCCTTTTCTTTATCGTGGGCTAAAGAAATATTAGCTACAAAAGCTAATAATGATAAACCTAAAATTACCTTTTTCATGTGGATGAGCTATTAAATGTTTAAAATCGAATAAATGTTAAAAACGAAAAAACGAGCTAAACTGAAAAATGTTTTTACAAATTCGGAAAAGCTGTAAGTAATTGAGTGATTAATTTGCTATGCAATAAGGAAATTAAAAGAATCACTAAATCGCTCATTCACTAAATAACTCACTTATCTACCAAAGCAGGTTCAATAGCGAAAGTATGCGTAATTTCAGCCGAACCACTGAATTGGGCTGTAGCCGAACAATACTTTTCCATTGATAATTCAATCGCCTTTTTGGCTTTATCCTCAGCAATATTACCTTTGAACTGGAAGTGAATATTGATTTTGCGGAAAGGTGTCATTTCTGTCCCTGCTATTTTTTCACGTTCGCCCGATACTGAAATCTTTAAATCTTCAATGATTTGGCGTTGTTTTTTCATGATTAAAATCACGTCGATAGCTGTACAGCCCCCTAAGCCCATCAACAATAATTCCATCGGACGCGAACCCGCATTATGTCCTCCAATATTTTCGGCAGCATCAATATCAACTGGTACACCCGACATCCCGTTTGCCTGAAAATGAAAGGCATCATCTATTCTAACTAATTCTACTTGCATGATTTCAAGATTTTAACCTGATTATATATTTTTAATTTTCTGAGCAACTCTTTAAATGTTAACTTTTTTAGAAAATATTAAGTTCAAAGTTACGCTATTGAACATTAATATAGTAATTATCCACAAGGCTGAATCGTAGGATTCGGCAATTTGTGATTCAACAAATATTTTTTGTTGCCAAAACTACACGGCGGTAAGGCTAATAAATTATCCATCCTAGTCGTCTTATTTTTAGGATCTTTCCTACCTTCTTTTGGGTCTGAAATAAAAAGTAATTTAATGGTGAAATCATAATCTGTATTGTAAAAGTAGTCCCTAAACCTATCGCTCATAAAATCATCAAAACAACTTTGGAATTTCTCCCGAATATCACTTAGCTTTTCAGTTTTAAGCGATTGAATAGCTTTCAGTTCTACTAAGTACAAAACAAATTTATTTCCTCCACAATGTTGGATAATTAAACAATCAGGTGATTTAGGTCGAATATTATCTCTTACTGTTCTGTTATAATATTCATCAACTCGAACGATGATGTAGTCATTCCTATTTACAGCATCACTTACATTGATACCAACACCATGTTCTTCGCAATCATCACACAGAAATTTACTTAAAACAGGGTCTTGCAGAATTTCTTGAATTAACATTTTTCTGGTGTAGCTTAGAGTTTATTTAATAATTGCATACGTTCTTCATAAAGCTGTTCAGCAATATCTGCAAAGTTATTATCTTCAATACCATATTCATCTACAGACATTGCCCCATCTTCAATAACACTACCCTCGTTTGTCATTTTCATTAAAGAAATATTGATATTTTCAGGTAGAATTTCTTTTGCAATAATCAAATTACTAAGTTTATTAAAAATATAATTACTGTGTGAAGTCATTACTATTTTTAAGTTTCCTTTACTCAGTTTTCCAAAAAAACTAAGTAAAGCTACTTGCACTTCTGGATGCAAATGAGCTTCAGGTTCTTCGATGAATAGTATTGAGGTACTTTTATCATCAAAAGGAATAATATACTTCAAATGGGCAATGATTGGAGCAATTTCTGAAATCATGGATGAGGTAAAAGATAATTCCAGCTTTATCTCAGAATGCAGTGGCGTATAAAAATACTTTTTTGTTTCGGTGTCAAGGGTTATACTTCCTTTCAAAATATTCTTCTCAATCTCCTCAAAATGTTCTAAATACTTTTCATTTACTTGAGTTTTATCAATAGTATTGAGATTTAAGAAATAATCAGAAATAGGTTCTGAAAAATTAGGAATCTCAATTTTCTGACTAATAATATTTCTATTCCGAGATAACTCAGCAAAAATAGCTCCAAGCGAGTTTAATGCATTGTAAAGCCCAGAACGAGAAGCAGGGAGAAAATAAATCTTGCCAATCGTATTTGCAAATTGGTTTACGTATGAATTAATACAAACTTCAAGTACTTTATTTAATTCATCCTTGTAGAATCTAATATCTTGCGAATAGATATTATTCCTTTCTGGTAGCTTTTCCCATAGTTCTAGACTGTACAACTCGTTTTTCTCTATCTTTATCTTAGGTATCCAGTTAATGCTTTTTAAAATCAAATTTTCATTATGCTCATCTAATCCAATCAAAATTTCAGCAATATCATTTTTTATGGCTATTTGGGTAGCCTCACCACTGTTTAATTTATTTTGTAAATACTTAAAGTTATATGAGTTTTTAAATGATTTATCTATCAATAAAACAATTGAAGATTTTAGTATATTGGATAAGTCAATCTTTACCTCCTCACTAATATCAAGGGTTTCATCGTTTCCAATCTCATCTAATCTTTCAAGCAATGTGGGTATTTTTTTGTCAAAATCCTTATTAAAATCTGGTTTATATTGAATACTGGTGTACTCAATAAAACTTTTCAAAATCAAATAAACCGCACTAATCGCATAAGATTTACCTATGTTATTCTTCCCAAAAATGGCGTGAATATCTTTGGACGTATCAAATTTAAAAGATTTTATGGGGCCAAAATTCTGTAGTTCAATAATCATATCTTTTCTATTCGTTCATGCAATTAAACAAGTTGGACGTATCTTTGCAAAAAAATCAAAATTCAATGTCTTATTATTCTATCCAAAACATCAAACTCACTGATTTAGCTAATCAATTCGGTACGCCTTTGTACGTCTATGACGCAGACAAAATTATCGAAAAAATATCCATTCTTCGTGATTCTTTCAAGAATGTTAATCTCAAAATAAAATATGCTTGTAAAGCCAATACCAATTTGGCAATTTTGAAATTAATGCGAAAGCATGGTGTTGAAATCGATGTGGTTTCACCAGAAGAATTGCGTTTGGCCATGATGGCTGGATATGAAGGTTCGCAAATCACCTTTACGCCGAGTGGGGTTTCATTTGATGAAATTGAATTGGCGGCTGAATTGGGAACAAGAATCAATTTGGACAATTTGGATGTGTTGGAAAAATTCGGACAACGTTATGGTAATACCAAAGGTGCGTTGATTCGCCTAAAACCTCACGTTTTTGGAGGTGGTAATGAAAAAATCATGACGGCTCACCCTGAATCTAAATTTGGTATTTCTATCCATCAGAAGGCTGAAATTTTGGCGATTGTTGAAAAATACGATATGAAAATCATCGGCTTGCACCAACATACAGGTTCTGATGTTAAAAATGCCGATGCCTTTACACAAGCAGCAAGTGCTATTTTGGAAATGGCTTTTAGTTTTAAAGATTTAGAGATTATCGATTTGGGTGGTGGGTTCAAAGTGGCCTATAAAGACGGCGACATCGTTACGGATATGAAAGAGGTTGGAGAGGTATTGAGTAATGCCTTCTTGGATTTCTCAAAAAAATACGGTCGTGAATTACAGCTATGGTTCGAGCCAGGTAAGTTTTTAGTAAGCGAGGCAGGTACTTTCTTGACAACTGCTAATACGGTAAAGGTTGACCCTATCAAAACTTTTGTTTGTGTGAATTCAGGACTGAATCACCTTGGTCGCCCGATGATGTATGGTTCTTATCATGATATTTTTAATGCTTCTAATGAAGATGAGTCTGAGCAGAATGAATACAGAGTAGTAGGCTATATCTGTGAAACGGATACTTTCTCGTGGACACCAGAAGGAAAGCAAGGCGAGCGTTGGATGAATAAAGTAAAAGCAGGCGACATCATTGCAATGAAAAATGCTGGAGCTTATTGCTTCTCGATGGCTTCGCAATATAATTCAAGGTTATTACCCGCAGAAGTGTTGGTGATAGGTGGTGAAGCAAAGTTGATTCGTAAAAGAGAAACTTTTGATGATATTGTAAGAAACCTTGTGAGTGTGGAGGTATAAATAGGTAGGGACGAATTGCATTCGTCCTTATGACAAACGAATAGGACGAATGCAATTCGTCCCTACTATTAATTATAAAAATGGACGAGGTTAAATCTCGTCCATTTTTTATTTTTAAGAATCGTAACTTAAACCATATTGCTTCAAAACCTCCTCTGGAACACCTTCCCAATTGTTAGGTCTGTTACCTACATAACCCATATCATGATGCCCCATTTCTGAAGAATAAAAACCCGATGCTGTTAGGTTTCTCATCAAAGAAAAGAAATTTACGCCCTGCGATACTTCAGGTTTTGCTTCGTTAGGATAAGCTATTTCGTCTACTAAACTAATCTGCTCTTTCTTGGTACAAAGAATAAATTCTTTTCCAAAACGCTTAATTGACGCAGAATCCATCCAACGTAAACCTCCACGCATAGGAGTCTTAAAAGTCGGCTGGTCTTTTACAATAAACTCTATAAAGGCTGGCACGCCCGATTGCGAAGCACTTCCTGAATGTTCATCGGCAGGAATAATAATATCCGACAACACCGTGATAGTTTTCATTTCGTGGTCAGTAAAGAATTTTTCAGCCAATAATTTAGCATCACGGGCAATCTCATCTTCTGTTCTACCATAATTATATTTTGGCGCTGCTGTTGTAGTTGCTTTCGCTTTTGGCTTAGGCTTTGGTCCTTGCAATAACTCAATGGCTACTGCTTCTTGGCTCATCACGGCCATACCCAGTGACGATAACCCTATATTTTTAAGATAATCTCTTCTTTTCATAAAAATAACTTGATGATTTGAAAATTGCACACTAGAGTATAAATTATTGATAATCAACCAATAAAACCTCATCCCCCAACCCCTTCTCCTTCAGAGAAGGGGAGTAAACTTTGGATTTTAAAGCTCCCCTCTCTGGAGCAGGGCTGTTAAGTTCTAATATTGGAACATAGTTCTTTGAAATTTTGACCAAATATTATTTGGGCGTACTTAATAGAATCATTGACATTTTGTCTGAGATAATTAAGTGAAATAGC
>NZ_JAYFUL010000042.1:0-49462 GCF_034928825.1 Arcicella aquatica
GTTTGAACAATACATCAAAGAACTTGAGGTCCATAAAAGACCTAAATTAAACATTTGGACATCCGATGGAACAAAAAAAACAGACCCAAATCAAACTATATTACAATTTTAAGTACATTAAACAAGATAATAAATCTGTCAACCTATTTTAGGCAAGCACACTTGCCTAAAAGACGGACATAAATTTTAATTATTAATTATATTTATGAAAGCTGAAAAGCTACATTACTCTAAAACTAATCACCAATTACTAATCTCTAATTACTCAAAAAGAATATGCAATTCAAAACCATACTCATAGACGACGAACCCATTTCAATCAGTCGTATGCGACGACTATTGAATGATTATAACGATACTTTTGACATCATTGGCGAAGCCCTCAATGGACAAGAGGGCTTGGAAATCATTGAAGAGTTGAAACCAGATTTGATTTTCCTAGACATTGAAATGCCCATCCTTTCAGGGTTCGAGATGCTAGCAAAATTGACCTATATGCCGATAGTGGTTTTTGTAACTGCCTTCGACCAATTTGCGATTAAAGCCTTTGAAGAAAATTCGGTTGACTATCTATTGAAACCCATCGAAAAATCAAGGCTTGATAGAACAGTCTTGAAATTACAAAAGCTAACAGCAAACCAATCGGTAAAGTTATCGTCTGAGAGTCTCCAGACAATCTCAGAATTGATAAAGCCTAAAAAGGAAATACATTCTATCTCGGTAAGAAATGGCGATAAGATTTTAATCATCGCCTTTCATGAAATATCCCATTTTCAGGCAGATGAAAAATATGTGTTTTTGAATACTGTTGAGGGCAAACAGTACATTACCAATCACACGATTGTAAACCTAACCGAAAAACTACCTGATAGCTTTATCAGAATCAGTCGTTCGTGTATCGTAAATGCTACCAGAATCAAAGAACTAGAAAAGCATTTCAACGGAAAATACTTGGTAGTAATGCAAGACCAAAAACGAAGTAAATTAGAAACAGGCATTTCGTTTCATGATAATTTGAAAAGGTTGATGGAGATATAGGGGGTCGTCGGGTTTCGGTCGTCGGGTTTCGGATTTCGGTAGAGAGCTTTGACAGCTTTAAAAAAGTTGTCAAAGCTGAAAATTCTCCGTTTGGCATAATCTAACATTACGACAAGCTTGGATTTATAAATTAAAGTATAACATCTTTCAAATTATTTCGCTTGCCTTTATTTGGATAAAACATTTTTGATTATCCTTTAATTTTTATTAATCTTTCCATTATTTCATCCCATTCAAAAAATCTTTCTTCTTCCTGAGCTACTTCTCCAAATACTTCTTTAGGAAGTTTGTAAAAGTCTGCGTAAGGAAGAGGAATATTTTTAATAAATTTATAATCTTTTAATATATTTTTGTCATTCCAAGGTTTGCCTAAAATAGTTAAAGAATTATAATATATTAAAAGTTGTTCGTGAGTTGAAAGTTGAGCTCTTAAAGTTTTAATGTATTCATATTTATTGCTTATAATTTTATCATCTTGTTCTATAACGAATTTTATTGTTTGAAATAGGTGTCTAAAATAATGGCCTAACCTTGATACATGGCCTTCAAATGGCTGATATTTTATTCTCAATTCGCAAATTCCATTATTTTCGTGATGTATTACTAATTTTTGTTTTTTATTGTAAGCTTTTTGCCAGCCTTTAAGCAGATTATGAAATTCATTTATTAAATCATCGTCAAAGTATTTCATTAGTTCATTATATGCTTTATTTGAAAAATTACCAATTCCAAAAAAAAATGTCAAGTATGCAATGTTGAAAATTTGTTCTTTATTCATTTCTTGCTTAGTTTTCCCAGACTTATAATTAGATTCATATAATTTAAACAATAAGCAATAGCAGAAACGTAATTCGCTGTACATATATATAAAACACTTTCGTCCAAGTACGTTGTCTTGAATATTGAATTCATTTATATTTTCTCTATGTAGTTTGAGTAAGTCATAAAACTTAGTTTCAAACCTTTCACGTTTGTAACTTATATCTTGCTGTTCGAACTGTCGCGTTTGTTGTTTATTTGCTTTAAATTGTATCCAAAAAGCAAGAAAAGTTAGTAGAACTCCAATTAGTCCAATAAATGGTGCAGTTATTCCGCCAATAGTATCTCCTATATCACCAGTTTTTGAAAAGTCTAATTTTTCACAAAAACTTTTTCTTGTCAATAAAAATGGTAAAATACCTAAAATTATTATTCCAGAAATACCTAAAATCCATATGGCAAAGTTTGGACTTTCTCCATCAATAAATTTAGTATAATTACTTTTTTCCTTTGTGTCCATTTATGGTTATCTGGTTAATTATTTTCACGTTTCTTAAAGCATAAAACTTTGTGATATAATTATAAATCAGTGTCAAATTGATTTATAATTGTAGTTTAGAGTAGGTAATTTGGAATAGATTGAGAGCAGTACTAATATGTTTAATATTAATATCATATGATATTTTAAAATATATCAAACTATGCTCCAACTTGTTTTATCCAATCTCTAATATACATTCCAATCCGTTCAATATCCTGATTTACTAACTCACCACTGTGCATAATTACATTACGAGAGCGTTCAATAGTTTTGATGATTTGCTCAGCCCATTCTAGGGAAACTATAAAAGGCTCAAAATCAGTCCAGTTATTTCGCATTATTGTAAGCAAATCTCCAAATTCTGTATAATTCATTGAAGTATCTCCTCTAGGTTGATGCCACCGGATTTTGTTTTCTTCTGCTCTTCTCGTTTCAGCCTTACTCCTAATTCTTTCAGTTACTTTGGTGTTCCACCAGTTTTCGCCATAAGCCTCAATGAGTACATTTGAAATAAATTTTCTAACTGTATTTTCAAATGCACAGATTCCAGTGTACACTATTGCCATTTTTCGGGCTGTTTTCACTAATTCTTCATCTAATTCATTTATCCCCAAACTTTCTATAAGTCCTAATCCTTCCTGTTCCGTAAATCTTTGTTTTTTAGTACATGACGTTTTTTCAAGGGCATTAATTGTTAATAAGCCTCTGAATGCAAAATTATAAATTGGGTCTAAGTTCATAGTAGGTGCTTTTTGAGGCTTTCAAAAATTGCATCGTAAACAGCAATATCCTTTGTTTCGGGTAAATGAATTTGAATGTTGTAATGTAATTCTGTGCTTATTGACTTGTTTACAAGGGAGGATAGGTTTTGATTATCATAGTTAGGTACATCATAATTTCTTTCACTATGTTTATCTTCTTGTATTTCAATTTTAGGGTCTTGTTTTACTAAATTATTTGAATGATTAAAGTCTCCAAGTTCACATAAGCCTTTAAATGTTTTTGCCATAAATCTCATAACGTCGTCAGATTTCTTACCTTGAAAAATTGTTTTGAGTTTATTTTTCACCTCACTTTCTGACATTTCATTTGCTCTAATATTAATTTGAAATAAGTCAGCATATGCTTCTTTAATCGCTTCAGTCAATATATATTTAGACTGAGAATTGTCTAAAAATTGGAAATACCTTTCAGTGGGAACACCATTACTATCTAAAAAAGCAAGTCCTTTCAGTATTTGAATAAATAATCTGTCCCCTGTGCTTTTAAAACCCAACTGAATTAAGAAGTTTGTCGTAAATTTTGAGGGGGCTTTTGCATTTGAAATAGCTTGAAAATAGCTATTCAAATTCTTATTTGTCATTAAGTAAAAATCTGCTATCATTTTGTTATTTCTTGTTTACAAGTATTTTTTTTATAATTACGTCATAAAACTGGATCTAAGAGGCTAATATCAATGAGGTTGTCCATTTTTTCTAATCTGTACCCAAAATTGACAATCTTGAAAAATATAGCTATAAATACCTTCATAATCTATCATTTTACTCCACAATTACCGAGCCAACAACTAATTAATCCCATAGAAATTTATTATATGGTATCTTATGGTAAAAGATTTAGCGGTTACCGCAGGAAAGAGTACAAATAAAAAACGATAACCTTTACGGTTACCGCTAAATTTTCCCCGCTTGGCGTATATTTACTACGTCAGAGTGTATTGTAATGTTACATTACAAAAATACAAAAACGGTAACCGCAAGGGTTACCGCTACAGTACCAATTTGGAGTAGTATTTACAACGCCAAATTGGCGATTTCCTATTCTCAAGTTTTTACCAAAACTATTTTAAAAGCTTTAATGCTAATTTTCTTACTTCGCTGTCATTGTCATTTAATGCTACCGTTGAAAGAGTCGATTGAATGGTTAGTTTACTAACCGCTAACTTTCTTATTTCAGCGTCATCGTCGTTTAAAGCTACTGTAGAAAGAGTCGATTGAATGGTTAGTTTCTCAACCGCTATCTTTCTTACTTCGCTGTCATTGTCATTTAATGCTACTGTAGAAAGAGCCGATTGAATTGTCAGTTTACTAACTGCTAATTTTCTTATTTCAGCGTCATCGTCGTTTAACGCTACTGTAGAAAGAGTCGATTGAATGGTTAGTTTTTCAACCGCTATCTTTCTTACTTTGCCGTCATTATCGTTTAACGCTACTGTAGAAAGAGTCGATTGAATGGTTAGTTTTTCAACCGCTAATTTTCTTACTTCGCTGTCATTGTCATTTAATGCTACTGTTGAAAGAGTCGATTGAATTGTCAGTTTACTAACTGCTAATTTTCTTATTTCATCGTCATCGTCGTTTAAAGCTACTGTAGAAAGAGTCGATTGAATGGTTAGTTTCTCAACCGCTATCTTCCTTACTTCGCTGTCATTTTCATTTAATGCAATTGTTGAAAGAGTTGATTGAATGGTTAGTTTTTCATCCGCTATCTTTCTTACTTCGTTTAAACTGTCATTTAATGCTTCCGTTAAAAGAGTTGATGGATTCCCGTCATTATTAGATTCAAGATTGCTCACATCAGCAATAGCCTGTGTTCTTATTTCTTCATGTTTTCTTGTCAAGCAAGAAGTCAGAGATAAGGTAATTAATAAAATCGCAATTGTCCGTTTCATATCATAATGTTTAGAGTTGGTAGTCCTTTTAATATGCAGTATAACTCGCTAATGTGTAAAACTTATGTCGTACTTTTTATATTATTTTGTGTTATTCCTATTTTTCGTTTCTATTATCCATTTTACAACAGCTAATATCAAAAACCAATAATCCTTCATAATCTACCATTTACCTCCATAATTCCCAAACCAAACTCTAAAAAATTTCCCAAAACTTATTATACGGTATGTTGTCTTATGGTAATACCTGTAGCGGTAAACCCTTGCGGTTACCGTTTGCAAGAATACAAAAACGGTAACCGAGCTTCATACAGCCTTACCCCTAAAACCCACAAAGTCCATCATTGATATGACGGACTTTGTGGTAATGTATATTTTAAAATTGCTGGTGGCTACTTGAGTAACAGCAAAGTAGATAGTTTATTTACTTTTTGAAAATTATAATTAAAGGCAAGCCATTATCATCAACGGTAGAAAATGTCATTTCACCTGTCGTACTTGTATATTTTAAAGACCCTGTTGATGCGGTTGTGCCACTAGGTTTTAAATTATATACATCACCACTTTTTGAGATTGTTAAATTCCCTAAAACTTGACTATACGTTTGACCATCTTCTAGGGCAGTTAATTTCAGTTCTACCGTATTAACGCCCACACTTCTAAAAATAAAATGGAAATATACATCCTTCATTTTGGTTAGGTCATAAGTAGTTCCTGCATTGGTATAGCTTGTACCTACCCAAGTTCCTACAAAAATGTCAACGTAATCTGGATTAACAGGTTCATCTTTTTTACATCCAGACATTGTAAATAGAACTACGATTAATAATAAAGCAATTTGTTTCATGATGTATATTCTTGTTTAAGTTTCCACAAACATAGTATATTATGCCGTTGAGATTACCCAATAGACACTTTTAAATGATTAAAAACTTTTTTTTTGATTATTAATTGACATTTGGTAATAGGTGGGCTATAAGCTTAGAGGTCGTCATCTATTTTAAATTTTATTGTGAATGGAGTTTGGAAATTTGTTGAATTCAAACTCATGGCATGACTTTAAAGTATCTTGATAATAATCAACTTATCTATCAGTCATGCCATGAGTATAGAAGCGGTAGGGTTTATCAGCGAAATCTCACTTTTATCATGCCCAAGTAATCAATGGAATAAATCCGAAAGATAATAGATAAACTGACGCAAGGATATGCAAAAAAGTAAGCAAACAGATTGGGTAATAAATCATTTTGTAAAGCCTCAGCTTTCTTGATTTGTAAATGATAAAACCTGAAACTACAGTACCCACCACAAAAAGGATTGAACAACTCATTAGTACAATCGAAAGAAATGTAGGTTTGGAAAATAGTAAATCGATATTATCAATCCTCCAAAAAGGTAATGCAAAAGTTAGTATTATCAGTAAACTTGAGATGATAGGCAACAAACTTATTCGCATTGATGCTTTGTATTTTTCTTTGTTAATTGCGTATAAAATAACTAGGATGAAAAAAATACTGAATGTGGTAATAATCATGAATACCCAAAGCCCCAATAAAGCTAACTGACCGAATACTCGGAAAGTTGAAATTGGCTTTAGAACGGAATCCTCCGAGTACAATACTTCGCCTTCATTGAAATCTACTGCTTTTACTAAACCAATTTTTCTAGTTGAACTATGGGTAAATTGAGTAGGGGAGATAGGATGGTAAGTCGTTATTGCTCCAGGAATCAACCATGACCTTTCCACCGTATTGTCATGGATTGCTATTTTTGCAATGCCAGCAAAAAGGGCGTCCTGATAAAATAATTTTTGATTTCGTGGATTGATGGCAAGATAATAACCTTCATTGATAGCTATCTGACCAGTGTAAGTGGGCGGGTGTTGTTCAGAAATCGAAAGGCTTTCTACTTCATAATCACGGATTAAAGCGATAATTTGTTGCATAGCCTGTGCATTATTGGCATTCAATAATATTACATGACCAATACCATGTTCGGGTAGATAAGCTAGTTGTGAAAGTCCACCATCTATTGCCCCATCATGCCCATGATAAGTCAACCCATTATGGATACTCGTAAAATTGCCAAGACCATACCCTAAAGCTAGTCCTGCTTTAGCCGCAGGAGTACTTTGTGGCAGTTCCATCCTATTGATAGACTCTTTTTTAAATAGCATCAGAGAATCAACTTTTCCTCGATTTAATAACAACTTAAGCAAAGTTGCCATATCTTTTGGCGAGGCATTTAATGCGCCAGCTGGACGATACAGCTCATTCTTATAATTTACGCTTTTCATAGCCCAATTATACGTTTTAGCACTCCATTGTTTATATAATGAATCATTGAAAAAAGTGGTATGCTCCATGCTCAGTGGTTTCAAAATAGCTTCAGCGACATATTTTTCATAAGGCATTCCACTGATTTTTTCAACGATATAGGCCATTACTGCATATCCTGAATTACAATAAGACATTCTAGAACCAGGTGCCCATCTTGATTTTCTCGAATGTGGATGAAACGCCAAGGCAGTTTTTAAAGCGATAGGTCTAGCTTCATTATGAACCATTTCTACTAAATGCATTTCATCCCAACCAGTAGTATGTTCAAGCAAATGAACTATTCGAACTGGATGAGTTTTTTCCCAAGGATTTTCAAATTTAACCTCTGGTATTATATCTTTAATTGGATTTTCAAGCGATAATTTACCTTCTTCTTGTAGTTTAAGAACGGCCAATGCTACAAACATTTTTGAAATAGAAGCAGTCCTGAAGATGGTGTTTTCAGATATGTTATGGTTACTAACAGATTTATCTTCACCCATGGTGAAAATCATGTCGGGGTTTTCTTTGCGAATAAATGCTAATCCAACACATAGTCCATTATAGTTTTTGACAACCTTCTCAATGTCTTTTTTCAATTGATTGAATCTAGGTTCCTGACCAGATGGGTTTGAGGAATTGCTGAAACTATTAAAGGAGAAAATTAACACAAGGAGTCCTGAAAGGAATATGTTGTAATATTTATTCAGCATAGCGTTCGGATTTTGAGGTTTTTTATATTCTTACCCATAAATTAATTCAAACTCATGGCATGACTTTACATTAATTTGGTAATAAACAAATCATCTGTCATTCATGCCATGAGTATAGAGCTTCACCATTGTTCGTGTCACCACGAACAATTTTCTCGTTAAGTTACTAATCTGAATTGCTCTTGCCAATGGCTTAATATTCCAAATTCATCTTCGCCATTATTCATGTCACCACGAACAATTTTCTCATTAAGTTACTAATCTGAATTACTCTTGCCAATGGCTTAATATTCCAAATTCATCTATCGTATGTTCATAAAATTTGGCTGAGGAATATCTATAGTTTTCAGGTAAATCAGCTAAACTCCATTTTTCAACGATAGGGTTATTGTGGATATAGTCAATTTTTTGTTGCCAAACAGTTGGTGAATACAAAGCAATTGGAAGACTATTTCTTTGCCAAAAATGATATTTACGATTGGCAGATTCTACTTCAAAATAGGATAAGACTTTCGGATGATTTAATGATAAATCTTCTAAAAACCTGTGTCCTGTATATTTCATAAAACTAGCATTTGGCATCTCTTTCCCATTTTTAGCTAACATTGTCCAAATTAGATGGATGTGATTTGGCATAATAACAAATGCAAATACTTTAATTTTTTGTTGAGCTACTAAATACTGTAAGCTGCTGATAATAATATCCTTATACTTATCAGGCTTTAATAATTTTTGCCAATTTAAAATGGTGGCGGTGTAAAAATATGGGACACCTATTTGCATACTCGAATATTGCATAACTAATTGAGTTTTATAAATTTTCTTAGAGTTGTTCGTGGAGACACGAACAACGGCGAGATAGATGTTGGATTACAAAGTATAAATTTAATGCTAAAGTTTCATACATTGAGGCTGTCTAAAAAGGAAAATATAGCAAAATATTATTTGGTTTGTAACCTCACCCCTAACCCCTCTCCTTCAGAGCTACGGTTTATACATATCTTTTAAATGCTATATTAAAGCCTATATAGATATTATTAAATCGTTTAATTCCGTCGTTGAGGGTAATTATACCAGGAGGTCTTTGGGAAGCATATCCTTTCCAACCTCCTAATCGGGCAATTATCCAAAATGCCCATTTTAAAGCGTATTTTGGATATGGGTTTTGCTGTTTTAATGTATTTCCACTTAATTGTGTTTCAAGGATTTCAAGACATTTGATTTCATTTTCACAAAAAGTTCTTTGGCTTGTTGGTTTTGATTAGGCTCGGTGGCTTTACTTGCTAAGAGTAATGCCATCACCCTGAGTGCTGCCTGTAAGGCAAAGAGCGTCATTTTAATGATTGACTCTCCATTTTCAAGCTCGATGGATTCAATGGCAAATCCCTGTGTTTTGATAAGCCTAAAGAGTGTTTCAATGTGCCATCGTAAGGAATACCAATACACTATTTGACAAGCATCAGAAAAGTTGTCAACCAAGTGAGTCGTTAGTATTCTCCAGTGAACAGGTTGTTCTCCATCAGGGACTGTCGTTGGAGATTCTTTACTTTCTATTGCCCAAACTTTAACAGGTAAAGCTCCTTTACCCTTTCTAGCAGGAGCAATGATATTGACTTCTACGAATCGTAGCTCCATCAGAGCTTGTCGTTTTATTTTATTCTTTGAAGAATGCCGAATATCTCCTCGAATATCAAGCAAATAGCTTCCTTGTAAATCAGATTCCTCAAGGGTTTGATACAAGTCACAAACTTTATCTTGGTAAATAATTTTACGGTTATCCCTCGAACGAACAATAAGATGGTCTTGCTCTGTGGCTGTGGCTAATAGCTCAAAAATATCACCTTCTCTATCTTGTACCGAAGTCCGTAAACTAGCTTTTGATAAGACCTTAGCAGTGTTTTGAACACTTTCTATCCAACGATAAGACTCTTTCTCCTCAATAGGTAAGGTCTTATATTTTCTCTCATGGCGGTCTGGTCTATCTTCAGAATGAATATAGGGTTTGATGAAAGAAAAGCCCACACAGCTTTCATTAGAGGCTTTTACTACCAAACTCGGATGCAAATAAAAACCCAAACTACGATTATCCCCGATTACACCAAGACCAGAATTATCTTCAATCTGAGAACGATTCTTCTCTAAATTCACTTGAGTAGTATCTTGGAAAATCAAATAATGTTCCGCTTCTATTCTCTGAGCAGTATCTTGGGTAATCGTCGATATGATGGATGATGTTGTCACCTTTGAATTATTAAAGAAACGGTAATAAGCCATCTGGTCAGCCCAGCGATTTGATAACTTATGAATAGTTGTTTGAGATTGCTGAGTGATTAAAGATAATAACTCATTACCTCGTACATTCAGGCGTTTGTCCCCGAAATCAAAACCAAAAACATTTTTTTTAACATATAAATTTTAAACTTTTAAAAAACAAAAATACCTCATTCTTGTGTATAAACCGTAGCTCTGAAGGAGAAGGGGTTGGGGATGAGGTCTTTCGCAGAATAATATTTGGTCGTAAAAACTTTTTGGACAGCCTCAGGCTTATCTAAATATTTTTTGTAAAAGGGATATTACTAAAGTTTATTACTTTCTATTGTTTGTATAGTATCTGTAGTGGTAACCCTTGCGGTTACCGTTTGGAAGAACTCAAATACAGCAAACGGTAACCGCAAGGGTTACCGCTACAGGTTTACACCTCCGAAAACTAACAAAGTCCATCATTAAGACGGACTTTGTTAAAAAATAGTAAAGCTTATTGCTTACAGCCTACAGCCAAAAAAACTACACATTAATATCACCAACCATTTCTTCTGGTTTCACCCAAGCGTCAAATTCTTCTGCTGTTACGTAACCTAAAGCAATAGCAGTTTCTTTTAACGTTGAGCCATTTTTATGAGCCGTTTGAGCAATCTCAGCCGATTTATAATAACCAATCTTAGTGTTCAAGGCCGTTACCAACATCAACGAGTTGTTTACGTGTTTCTTGATGTTTTCGTGTAATGGTTGGATACCTTCCGCACATTTATCATTAAACGCCACACACACATCGCCAATCAAACGAGCAGAGTGTAGGAAGTTGAAAATCATGACAGGCTTGAAAACGTTCAATTCAAAATGACCCATCGAGCCACCGATACCAATCGTTACATCGTTACCCATTACTTGTGCCGACACCATTGTCATCGCTTCACACTGTGTTGGGTTAACTTTCCCTGGCATGATAGATGAACCTGGTTCGTTGTCTGGAATATAGATTTCACCAATACCAGAACGTGGTCCCGAAGAAAGCATACGAACATCGTTACCGATTTTCATTAAGCTAACTGCTACAGTTTTCAATGCACCGTGAGCCTCCACGATAGCATCGTGTGCAGCCAAGGCTTCAAATTTATTTTCAGCCGTAATAAAAGGTAGTCCTGTTAAATCAGCAATATGTTTTGCTACGTTTTCAGAATATCCTACTGGCGTATTGATACCCGTCCCTACGGCAGTACCACCCAAGGCTAACTCAGAAAGGTGAGCCAACGTATTGTTGATAGCACGTAAACCGTGGTCAAGCTGAGAAACATAACCCGAGAATTCTTGTCCTAAAGTCAAAGGCGTAGCATCCATAAAGTGTGTACGACCAATCTTTACTACATCTTTAAATTCTTTTGCTTTAGCATCTAGCGTATTGCGCAATTTGGTAATGCCCGGAATAGTTACTTCTACCAAAATCTTGTATGCCGCAATGTGCATCGCTGTTGGGAAAGTATCGTTAGACGACTGCGATTTGTTTACATCATCGTTCGGGTGAATATACTTTGTTTCATCTAACAAATCTCCACCGTTAATTACGTGAGCTCTGTAAGCAACCACTTCGTTACAGTTCATGTTCGACTGCGTTCCCGAACCAGTTTGCCAAACTACCAAAGGAAATTGGTCGTCCAACTTGCCTTCCAAGATTTCATCACATACTTGTCCGATAAGGTTTTTCTTATCTTCTGCCAATACACCAGCCTCGAAATTGGTGATAGCTGCCGCTTTTTTCAAATAGGCAAACGCACGGATAATTTCTTTAGGCATCTTGTTGATGTCTTGAGCAATAGGAAAGTTCATGATTGAACGTTGCGTTTGAGCTCCCCAGTAAACATTGGCAGGCACTTGTACCTTACCCATCGTGTCTTTTTCTATTCTGTATTCCATTTCTACCTTTTGAAAATATGAGAATTAGCGAATACCCCTGCTTGTTTCCAACAAGGTTACTCCTGATTAAACTTGACTGCAAAGGTAGAAATGAAAAGGAAACGTAGGATGTTTTTTTGATTTTTTTGTGGTAAAATGATAGATAATAACTCTCGACTGTCGCGTATTGCTTATCCAAGAGTGCTATTTTTTGCCCGCTATACTTCTCCTATTTCAACACAGCAGGTAAAATATATTCTCTCACGATAGTTTCCGACTGCGGATGTGCATAAGGTTTGTTATAAGCCTTGGCTGTAATGATGATGACGATGGGCAAATCTTTGAAAATGATAAATTGATTACCGCCATTGCCTGCACAATAAAAGGCCTCATAATTCTTGCCCGCTACCTGAAAGGTCTTATTCCAAAACAAATAACTATAATATTCATTATCCCTTTCAGGAATCTGTATTTGCTTGGTCAATGTTTTAGCAACCCAGTCGGCAGGAATAATTTGCTTGCCGTGCCATTGCCCGTTGTTTTTATATAACTGTGCATACTTGGCATAATCTATGGTCCTCATCTGTAAGCTTCCAGCCGTATTTGCTACGTTTTGTGGAGTATATTGCCATTGATATTTCGTGATATTTAAAGGCTTAAACAGCTTTTTGTCAGTATATTTTTCTAAGCCTTCTGGCACAGTCTTATTTAAAATATCACCCATCAATACCACACCAGCAGTAAAATAGTCCCATTGAACACCATTTTTTTTACGAGCATCCAATGGTAGGTCAAGTGTGAATTTTACCCAATTATCGCTAGGATACATATTCTCCTCATTCCCGGGTGAATCGCCATCTGCATCTGAACCCTCAAAGGCGGAGCTCATGGTAAGTAAATTTTTTAAGGTTATTTGTTCTTTGCTTTCAGCGTAATTAGCAAACTTTTTTAAATCATAAAATGCCTTCAAGGGCTGGTCTTCGTTGTTGATGTACCCATCCTTTATCGCAATGCCCATCATGGTGGAAGTAAATGATTTTCCTGCCGACCGTGGGTCATGAAGTGTACTTCTGTTGGCATCGTTAAAATATTCTTCCAACAATAATTTATGGTCTTTAATTACCACAATGCTCGTAATTTCCTTTAGCTCGTATTTAGCAATAGCCGTATTCAAGGCTTCTATCTTCTTGGTGTCGTATTTAGCCTTTGATATTTCCCAATCACTGTTTGGGGCTATGGGTTGTATGGCTATTTCTTCCTTCGTAATCACAGGCGTTTTAATGACCAATTCTATCCGTCCTTGTGCAATAATTTCTCCTACTCTTAGGTCATAATCACTTAGTCTTACATAAGGCTTGAGTACAATTTTTAGTTGATGTTTCCCTTCTGTCAGTGCTTTGTCGCCTCCATTTAGTTTGAACCTGTCCCACATATACATCGACCACCAGTCTTCGCCTGTCGTACTTGTTAGCGGAACTCTAAAGCTTGTTGCCGAATTTTTATTCACACTCGACCCAAAATTACAGCCATGATGAATATTTTCTTGATAGATAAGTTTGCCATCAACAAAAAATGTAAATTGAAGATTGCCACTTTGTACAAGTTTTTCAAGCGGTAATTCTGGTGCCAACGGATGAAGATAATTAGTCACCGAATTTGCCATAAATACCCTAATATTTAGGCTGTTTTTGCGAGATAATTCAAAAGTGCTGAGAAAATCCTCCTCCTTATAAACATTCAGAGGAATATTGCTAGCCATAAAAGTAATCCTACCTATATTGGCTTCTTGAAGTGGATTGGTAAGGAATTCGGCTGGGACAAAATCTGGTACAAGATCTTTTATTTGCCCAGAGGTTTTCAGCGAGATTAACACGCTGAAAAGAATGATTAATACCTGTTTCATGATAATACGTTATTTAAGAGACAAATTTAAGCGGATGGATTTCCCCAAAATAGAACAGGATTAACATGGAAGCCTTAACCAAAAAGTATTTTTCGATAGGCAGAAGGATTCATGCCATTGATTTGTTTAAAACAACGTATAAAATGGCTCTGGTCGGCAAAACCACATTCAAAGGCGATGTCGGTCAGTTGTTTTCTTTTGTCGGATAACAGGGAGAGCGATTTCTGCACTTTTAATTTTCGGATGTATTCGCCAAAGGTGCAATGAAAGTATTTAGAAAAGTCTCTCGAAAGATGTACGGGATGAATACTGAGGGTTTCGGATAAGAAACCTAAGGTTAGGTTATCAGCAAACTGGTCGTTCAAGATTTCATTGATTGTGGCAACCCATGAAGGATTCTTGTGTAACAACGATTGACGTCCCTCCGCCATTTGAGACAACACATCTAGCAACAATCCTTGGATAGATAGGGGAGAGGTAGGGTCTTGTATTTTTGTTTCTGTAAATATTTTATACATCAAAAGCTTCAGGGCGGGGTCTGATAGGTTCATATTGCCTTGTATGTTATCAGCCTTCAAAAACAATCCATCAACCCAACTTTTTTCTATTTCTACATGAAAACCTCGGGTAAAACCTTCGGGTTTGATGTTGTAATGTGCATCCTGCCAATGATGAAATAGCAACGTACCAGCAGGGCAATGATAAACTTCTTTTTTGTTACCTTCAATTACATTGCCCTCAAGGATAAAGGTAAAATAGGCATGTTCATGGTAGTGCCAATCTACTTTAGGTTGCGTATAAACGGTATCCGTTAGCGTAAGTCCATCCAGATGAATGGTTTGATTCGTTTGCCCGTAAAATTCTCCCTTCTTTAAATGATTCATCGTAATATATTAGCTAACAGTACTCATTGACTAAATTTCGATGGCAATATACAGTAAATATGAATGAACTAGCTTTCATTTGGGATGAATAGGCTGATTGGTGGGATGGGGGAATGAGTTGTGAGCTATGAGCGATGAGTAATAAGCTTTGAGGTGTTTTTTATTTAACCTTTCTATTAGCGGGTGACTTAAATCGTATCGATTACCCATATCTTTTAAAAAGTTAAAATGAAAGTGTGATTATTGATAAAATTGGTTAAAATGGGCTTAAATCGTCTTTCAAACCGAGCTTTGGTCGTCTCTTGTCATAGCCATTTCTTATCCCTAGCGAGGGACTTAAGTCCCTCGCTAGGGATAAATGTCTTGATTATCAGACATTTATACACTTATGGGTGATTGATAGGACTTAAGTCACCTGCTAATAGGAATTTTTCGCCCTGTTGGCGTTTTTACTGGGTCGCTTAGGCTCAATTTGTTGGTCTAGGCGTCACTCGTAAAATACGAGTGACTGCGTGTGCCTCAATTCGTTAAACAATCACTCAATCACTAACTCACAATTCACTAACTATCCTACTCCTTATTAGTCGCAATCAAAAAGACATTCTTCAATACATTCATCAACTCTTCTATCTTCATAGGCTTTGCTATGTAATCGTCCATGCCTTTTTGCAGACAAATATCTCTGTCTTCGCTCATGGCATTGGCCGTCATGGCAACGATGGTGGGATGTGGGTCGGGCTGACTTTTAATAATACTAGTGGCCTCAAAACCATCCATTTCTGGCATTTGCACATCCATTAATATTACATCATAAGATTTTTCTTTTATCTTTTCCAGCACTAACAATCCGTTCTCAACAATATCACAAGCATAGCCCAGTTTGTTTAAGACTCTGGCTATTAGTTTCTGGTTTACAGCATTATCCTCAGCAACGAGGATTGACAAAGGATACGATTCGGCAAAATCGGTGTTTAGGTCACCGAATGGTTTTTCTGTTTGAGGCATTTTGATATGTCCATTTAATGAAAACTGAATACCACTACACAAATGTTGTAATTTTACGGGCTTGACAAGGATAGAAGTAAACAAGTTTGGATATTTCTTCTTGCTTTCGTCACCAATAGAACTAAGCATCACAATCGGAATATTAGCATCAATCGCCTTGATAGCTTTAGCCAAAGCAATACCATCCATCTCAGGCATTTCCATGTCAGTAATCACTAGCTGAATACGCTTGTTGGTATTAAATATCTCCAGTCCTTCTTTTCCAGACGATGCTAGCACTGGTATCAGGTTCCAGTTTTGTAGTTGTTTCTTCAGAATCGTTAGGTTCGTCTGGTTATCATCTATCACCAATACGACAGCCCCACTCATTGTATTGAGGTCGCATTGATTAGTAATCATTGGAATAATATTGCTCACCTGCGTGACGATACTAAAACTAAATACAGACCCTTTGCCATATTCACTTTTTACAGAAACTTTACCACCCATTAATTCTATTAAGCGAGTACAAATTGCAAGCCCCAAGCCCGTACCACCATATTTACGGGTAGTAGAGGAATCTACCTGCGAAAATGCCTTGAATAGCTTCCCTATTTTTTCTTTCGGAATACCTATACCCGTGTCTTTTACACTAAAACCAATGGTAACATCTTCATTGTTGGTAGGTTTTTCGAGGAGGTACACCTTCACAAATATTTCACCTTTAGTGGTAAACTTAACAGCGTTATTAATCAGGTTAATCAAGATTTGCTTTAACTTCGGCGAATCGCCAATGATATGCAATGGTACATCCTGATTGATTTCATAAATAAGGTCAATGCCCATTTGTGCCGTTCGGTGGGCAAATATATCCATCACATCCTCTATCGTACTGCGGAGGTCGTAGCTTTCCTTCTCTATGTCCATCTTACCAGATTCTATCTTAGAAAAATCTAAAATATCGTTGATAACACTTAACAGGCTTTCGCCACAGGTGATGATATTATCGGTATATTCCTGTTGCTCGTTGTCTAGTTTGGTTTGGGTGAGTAATGACGCCATCCCAATTACGCCATTCAGCGGCGTTCTGATTTCGTGGCTCATCGTTGCCAAAAACACACTTTTGGCTTGATTAGCTTTTTCGGCTTCCTCTCTGGCTTGTTGTTCTTGCTCTTTTTGTGCTGTAAGTTCTGTGTTGAGTTCCAGCAAATTTTCAGCTTGAAGGGCTAGCTCTTCCGACTTAACAAATAGCTCATCGTTCAGCTCACTAAGCTGTGTAGTACGCTCTTTTACAAGCTTTTCAAGCTCTAATTTCTGTTTGTTAGACTTGTTGAGGCGGTGAGTATAGAACTTGTGTACCCCCAACAAAATAAGAATAATGGCAACAACCCTCAGCCAAAGATTATCCCAGAATGGCGGGCTAATGATAATATCAATAGATTGGGCATGATGATTCCAGACACCATTGTTGTTAGAACCAATTACTTTGAAAGTATAATGACCAGGCGATAAGTTGTTATAAACAGCCCGCCGTTCAGTACTTGGCGGAGACCATTGTTCGTCTAGTCCCTCTAGGATATACGAGTACTGATTTCTATCAGGATATACATAATTGAGGGCTGCAAAATTAAAACTAATAGACGATTGTTTGTGGTTCAACTTTATTTTGTCTGTATAGCCAATATCCTTCGTTAAGCCAATAGACGAAGTATCAGAACTAAGCATCGGTTGGTTTGACAACAAGAAGCTGGTGATGAATACAGGCGGAACATATTTGTTTACTTTTATCTCAGCAGGATAAAACATATTCATACCTTTAATACCCCCAAAAATCATTTGTCCTTCTTTGGTTTGTAGGTAGGCATTGGCTTCAAATTCCATGTTTTGTAGCCCATCGCGCGTATTGAATGATCTACTTGATAAAGATTTGGGGTTGAGTTCAATCAAACCATTAGACGTAGAAATCCATAAATTATGAAGGTTGTCTTCCAAGATTCCCTTCACAAAATTGTGGTCTATATCCGTTCTAGTATTGATAAAGCTGAACTTATTCCTCGCCTTATCGAATTTGTACAGCCCCTTCATCCCGACCCACACTGTGCCTTTTTTATCAACAAAAATTACCCTAGCGTCAGTCTTTGTATTGGGTTCATTGAAATAATGTGAGAATACCCCACTTGCTAGGTTATAGCGATTTAGTCCACCGTCGTCTGTCCCAAACCATATATTACCGTCGTGGTCTTCCCCAATTGAAACGACATTATTGCCCGAAAACGAAGAAGTATTGTTTTTCCCAGCGATTATTCGCTTAAACGTACGTGTTTTAGCATCCCATAAATTAATCCCTCCATAATAAGTAGCAATCCAAAAATTCCCTTTGCTGTCTAGGTGCATATCTTGCAGGAAATTTGAACTGAGCGAACCTTGCACTTTAGGGTCATTTTTGAAATGTGTAAAAATGCCCTTAGTTTTATTAAGCACACTTATGCCACTACCCCATGTACCTATCCACAAATTCCCCTGAGCATCTTCTGCGATGGTCTGTACCGCATTGGATGACAAGCTTTTAGGGTTGTTTTTGTCATATACATAATGTTTGAATTTCTCTGTTTTAGGATTAAACAAGTTCAGCCCACCGCCATCCGTACCTACCCAAATATCATTATCTTTATCCTGATAAAAAGCCTTTACATCATTAAAACTTATAGAAGTTGCTTCGTTGGTTTTTCTAAATAGTTTGAATTTATCAACACCAGGAGCATATAAATCTACCCCTCCGCGGTGCATACCAATCCATAAATTCCCTTGTTTATCCTCAAACATTGCCGATACCGTACTGTTTGAAAGGCTCGATGGAGACTCTGGTTTTGGGTAATAATTATAAAACTTTTGGGTCGATGGTTTATACAAAATCAATCCATTGTTGATAGTCCCTATCCAAATATTTCCTTTGTCATCAGCTAACAAGCTCAATACCATATAATTATTAGGAATATATGGAAGGTCGGGTAGGTGATTGTAGCCTTGTAAATTGTTTTTAGCAGGGTTATAACTTATCATCCCCGCATTATCAGTTCCCAACAAAATATTGCCGCTATTATCTTCCTCTATGGCATTAATCGCATTGTTTTTAGTAGAAAGGAGTGCATTGAATTTGTACGATTTGGTGTCAAATTCCACTAGTCCACGTTGTGTACCTAACCACAATCGACTATTCTTATCTTTTAAAATACAGTTAATCTTATTTAGCTCAACATCACTACTGGCTTGTTTAAAATGTTGTACCTCTTGGGTTTTAATATTAAATAATTCTAAGCCGTTATCTATTGTACTAATCCAAAGGTTTTTTCCTGTAGCATCCTCAGTGATACCCGTGATAACATTAGAAGACAAGGATTTGTGATTGTTGTCAGCGTGTTTGAAATGAGTAAATTTATTGGTTACAGGGTCAAAACAATTGAGTCCTCCCGATGTCCCTATCCACACTTTTTGGTCTGAACTCTCATAGATACATCTGATAAAATTGTCGCTAATAGAGGTTGGATTGTTTTCATCATTTTTAAAGACAGTAATTTTTACACCGTCGTATTTATTTAAGCCGTCACGTGTACCAAACCACAAGAACCCTCTACTTCCTTGAAAAATACAATTTACAGAGGTATTGCTCAACCCTTGATCATTGCTGATATGCCTAAAACGTGAACTAGATATTTGTGCAAACCCTTTAAAACCTAAAAAGGAAAATAAGCACACTACTAACAGGTTTTTTAAAAATCGGCTTGCATTATATGTATTGGAAAACGTGAGAAGACACATCATTTTCATTAATTAAAGAAGTAAAGGTTTTAGAATGTCTGGTAATAATAATGGTAAAATGTTATACATACGATTATTATTAGGAATAAGGATTTGGGTCAAATATAATAAAAATGTTATACAGTATTAGCAGCCTGATGTATAATAGGTAGATGAATATTGCTAAAAAACTATAACTAGAGATTTATTAATAGCGCTATATGTAGGTTGAAAGAAGAATTATGTGTTCGATATACTACATCGAAAGGTGTATTTATTTAATAATGAATTATTGATGACTAAATATTATTGTCCTAAGGTTTTTTTCGTAATTTACTTGTAAATATAATTTTTATAAAGCCACCTAATAAAATAGGTGTTCTACACATAGGCAATATAAATCTTGTATTTTATAACATTCTCTTTACAAATTCTTATCATAAAAGAGGCATCGTCAGGTTAAATTGGACAAACAATTCAAGGCATTAAATCATGTTAAAGTTTAATTCTTTAAACTTTATAAAATGCTAATTATCAGCAACGAATTAACAATAATATTACTGGAAATATTCAGCAAAGTAATACGTACAATCCTTTGGTTGAGTACGCCCTATTTATAGTAATTATCCTATTTTATATTGAAGATTATCTAAATTATAGTTTTACGAAAACACTTAAAACACATATATCATGAGAAAAATTGCTTTATTTTTAATCGTTCTACTAACTATTGTAAGTTGTAAAAAAGACGAACCAGTATCACCCGACTTTTCGGATATTTTTGTAGGAACATGGACAGCAACGACCTTAAAGGGAAGTGGGAATACCATAAGCTTAGTTGGTATAAAAGACCCAGCCCTTTATATGGTTATAACGAGGGTGGCTAATAATAAGTTAAATGCTACGCTTAGTAGCTATTCTAATGGACAAACTACAAAGTCAGGTACCTTGACATTCGATATTGCTAAGAATGGCGATACATATACTTTCACAAACACCACACAATCATCAAGCAATAGTAGTGTTTATTTTAAGTATTCGATGCTAACTGGCGAGTTATTGGTGGGCGGTCTTAGTTCGAACGGAAGTCCTATTGAGGCTACCTTCAAAAAATAAAAGCTGTCGTGCTAACTACGGAATGTCAGTCGCTTGGATGATGAGGTAGTGATAGTTTTTTTTTCTATTAGTTGGTGACTTAAGTCACCAACTAATAGAAAAAATAAGTTGTTCAATACTTTATTTATCGTTTGTAATTCTTTTCATACCTACTAACCCATTCATCCACAGTCACCTTCGTAGCCAATTCGCCTATTAATTGATAGGGAATTTGGTCTACCTTTTTGAAGCGTATACAGCTTTTGCCCATATCTAGTTTTGCTTTAGTATATTTAGGATATTCAGCTACAAACCATTCATGCAAGGTAGGGTCTGAATAGACCATCATGTGATATACCGCCACAAAGTTTTTTTGTGAAGCAATATTCAGAAAGGGCAGAGGCAACGATGGGTCACAGTGGTAGCCATCAGGATAAAGCGAATGGGGGACTACATATCCAATCATGCCGTAGCTCATTACTTCGCTAAAACCCTCTGGTAAATTTTCAAGAATTACTTTTCGTAATGCGTTGATTGCTAGTTTTCTGTCTTCTGGTAACTGTTCAACGTATTCGTCGGGAGTTAATGCATTGCTTTGCATAGATAACCTAGTTTTGAGTCGTCATAAATATACAAAAAAAGAGGCTATTTGAAAACAAAAGCCTCTTAATCTTACTATAAAATTCTCTTCTGAAACTCCGTCAGATGGTCGTCCGTAAAATCTAAATGAGTTACAAACCTTACTTGGTGTTTGCCAAAAGTCGTAGCACGAATTCCTTTAGCATTTAGCTGTTGAACATAGTCAGCCGCTAAAATTTTATGGTTCAAATTCAGAATTACAATATTAGTATCTACTGGTAAAACGTTTTCCACCTCAGGTAACTTCGCCATTGTTTCACCAATTATGCTGGCACGAGCGTGGTCTTCTTTTAATCGATTAATATTATGGTCAAGGGCATAAATGCCAGCCGCTGCCAGATAACCAGCTTGTCGCCAACCACCACCCAAGCGTTTACGCACTCTTTTAGCTTTTTTGATAAAGGCTTTCGTTCCCAAAAGTACTGAGCCAATAGGTGTTCCTAGTCCTTTAGATAAGCAAACCGACATAGAATCGAATACTTTGCCATATTCTAGCGGACTTTCCTCTGTCTCTACCAAAGCATTAAATATCCTTGCACCATCTAGGTGTAAAGGAATATTATTGGCAACACAAAGTTGTTTTATCTCTTGAATATCAGTCAATTGATAATAAGCCCCTCCACCTTTGTTGACAGTATTTTCCAAAGAAACCAATGCTGAGATAGGATGATGGATATTATCAGGCTGAATTACTTCCTTGATTTGCCAAGCCTTCAACCGCCCCCTGTCGCCTTCAAGCAAATTCACAGACGCTAAAGAGTTGGCCGCGATGCCTCCACCTTCATATAAGTAAATATGCGAAAGGGCATCACAAATTACCTCGTCGCCTTGTTTCACATGAACGTTAATCGCTATTTGGTTGGTCATGGTACCCGAAGTACAAAACAAGGCTGCCTCATACCCAAACATATTAGCGGCTTTTTGTTCAAGGGCAATAACCGTTGGGTCGTCTTCAAAAACATCATCGCCGACCTCCGCAGTAAACATTGCCTCCAACATGGCAGGTGTAGGTTTCGTAAAAGTATCACTCCTTAATTCAATGGTCATGTTGTAAATAGTTTTTTGATGAAATAAGGGCAAAGATAGATATTGCGTAACTTAGTAGTGAAGGGTTTAATGGTTTTTATTACCGCAGTCGCTCGTTTCAAACGGGTGACTGCGGTAGCTATTTATGCCAATTTTGTAGGTTTTTTAACAACATAATTGGCATAAAAGCTGATAAAACAATCACCTTTACCAAAAGAGGGGATTTATAAATTAGCTTTTGTTATATCTTTCAAAACCAACATAGCATTGAATTATTCCAGAAATAATTGCTCCATAGAATATGAAGCCAATATTAGCGAATGTTCCTCCCAGTCCTAAAATAAGCCATATCGCTCCCCATATCATGTTTTTTATACCTACCTTTCTATTTTGTTTTGCTTGCCATTTTTCAATATTATCGACAATGGTGGTTGCTGTCTCTTCGTCAAGACCACGTTCTTTTAAAATATTAATAACTTCGTAAATAGACCTTTCTTCATTAATAATCAATTGCATTGCAATTTGCTTACAATCATAAATTAATTTTTTTTGTTCAAGTAGATTTCCTTCCATGACAGTTAATTTTGTAAATAATAGTTAGATGTTATAATGATTATAAACGTATAGTTTTTTTGATTTCGTAATAAGATATTGATACTGTATACTTCTCAGATTATTGTTTGGGCTTATCGTAATTATCCAATATTTCTTTTATTTCGTTGTCATTCAAAAGTGTTAGTTTTGCTTGACTTATTGCTTCATCAGCCGACATCATTGAACGAATTAAAATCAATTTATAGACCTCTTTTTTTTTGTCATGGTCAAGTTTGGATGGTCTTGTCGAAACAAAGTTCTCATAGGTACTTGCCATATTCAACCAAATCTCTATCTCATTGTCGGGGTTTAAGTCTCTTTTGAAATTTGATATCGTTTCTTCCAGCGTACTTGGGTTTACTTCTGAAAACGTAGTGAAAATTTTCTTGATTTTTGTCATTTGCTCAACACTCAATGTGTCGTGGACTTCGGGACCAATTACTAAGCTGTCGATATTTGCCATCTGAGTTTCTGATTTTTCGCTTGAATGGCATGAAAACGTTGTAAGACAGATAATTATCACAAAAATTAAAAGAAAAGGTTTTTTGGAGAAAGAAGGTGTTATCATACTTATCTGGTGTTTTACTTTTAATGTTGTTTGTGTATTTATAAAGCTATAGGGAATACAAAATAAATTTCTTCACAACCTACTACTTTCCGATATAATCCCCAAACCAAATCTTAATTTATTTTACAAAATTTATTATGCGTATTTTATCTTATGATAAAACAGTAGTGGTAACACTTGCGGTTAGCGTTTCCAACCCTTATTGAAACATTATTTATATCTAAACTATTTTTCTACATTTAGTAAGTCTTTTATTGAAGCTGTTTAAATTTTCGGTTTCTGAGGAGAAAGTATTGTATTTTTGAATTGATTTTTTCAAAATTTGCGAAGCATAGCATCGCTACGTTGAGTAAATTTTGGAACAAGCTATTCTAAAAGACTTAGTTTAACCCGAAATGGAAAATTTAAACAGTTTCATTAACATCACTTGATGAAAAAAGGCGTAAAGCTTACTAAATTGCTACAAAACTTCATTACATACACAACATCCATCATGAAATTAATTATTACCATACTCTTTACATGCTTTACCATTCAGGCATTCGCTCAAGCTGACAAAACTAATAATGCTAAACCGTTTATATTAGGCGTGATTGATGAGGTTTACTCAAAGGAGTTAGCAGAGAAAAGGATTTTAAATATTTACCTACCAGAAGGTTATAGCAAGAATGACACAGTTACCTATCCCGTTACTTACCTGCTAGATGGCTCGGCTGATGAAGATTTTATCCATGTAGCTGGAATATTTCAGTTCAATAATTTTGAATGGGTAAGCCGTGTTCCTAAATCTATAGTAGTGGGTATCGCCACGGTTGATAGGAGGAGGGATTTTACGTTTCCTACTACCATTGAAGCAGACAAAAAGAAAAATCCTACCTCTGGGCATTCCGATAAATTTATAGGATTTATTGAAAAAGAGCTACAACCCTTTATTCAAAAAAAATACAAAACCAATAACAATAAAACCATTATTGGACAATCGTTAGGGGGATTATTGGCGACTGAAATTTTGCTAAAACAGCCAACGCTTTTTAATAAGTATATTATTGTTAGTCCGAGTATTTGGTGGGATAATGGTTCGTTACTTACTGTGCCGTCCGCATTGTTGCAACCTACTTTTTTGCAGAAAACCGAAGTTTATATTGGTGTAGGCAAAGAGGGACTTACACCCACAGTACCACCACGTGTCATGGAAGTAGATGCCAATTTATTAGCCGAGAAAATTAAAAACACGAAAAGTAAAACAGTAAAGGTTTATCTAGACTATCTACCACTGGAAAATCATGCTACCATTGGTCATCAGGCAATGGTGAATGGCTTACAGTGGATTCATGGAGATGGGAAGCGATAACAAAATGATATTTTCTATTAGCGGGTGACTCAAGTCACCCGCTAATAGAAAACACTACGCCGAGCGAGGGATAAAGCAAAAATTATAAATATGTTTGACTAATATGGACAAAATATCAATAAACGAATTGAATGACTTTTACTTAGAGACGCTAGAGCATTGTGGAAGTTTTTTGCTTCAAGAGGATGATGAATGCATCAGCTATCATCTTTTTGAAGAATTTGACATAGGGGTTAATTCTTTTTTTGAGAAAGAAAGTGTTGAGAGACTATTTCAAGCGGGATTAATAAGCGAACTTAAAATGGGAAAAAGTATGATTTTAAGGGATTTTATTTTTGAAATACAGGAGTCTAATGAGTGGGATATTCATTATGTAAAAACATCTTCAAGATGGAAAGATATTCTTGAACGTGCAGATGAACTAAGAAATATATTTTAACGCTCTTGCTTGGCGTGTGTTTTCACTACGTCACAGTGTCGTGCAATGTTACATTGCCTCCTCAGATAAATTATTATCTTTCGCCGTTCCCTGCTAAGAAGGCCTGACACACCGACGTAGTGAAAAACACTATGCCGAGCTGAGGAATTGTAAATGTATTCTTCAATTATACAAAAAAGTACTATAAACCTTTAAATATAGCTATAATGAAAAAAACCTCGTTTGGCGTAGTGTTTTCACTACGTCACAGTGTCGGGCAATGTTACATTGCTTACTCAAATAAACTATCATCTTTCGTCGTTGCCTTCAAAGAAGGCATGATACTTCGACGTAGTGAAAAATACAACTCCGAGCTGAGGAATTGTAACTGCATTCTTTAATCATACAAAAAAGTACTATAAACCTTTAAATCTAACTTATCATGAAAAAAAAACTAACAGCTATTTATAGCTTTTTACTGCTACTCTTTTATAATAACCTAATCGGACAAAATATAGAAAAGTACAGAGATAAAGTAGATAATCTGTCTTTTACTTATTACGCATTGCAACCGCAATCAAAAGTTGTAGGAGTTCTTGTATTACTTCCTGGGTCTGGAGAAAACCCCAAAAGCATTTTTGAAAAGACAAATCTTCCTCAAATTATGGCGAACAATGGATATTTAATCTTAGCGCCTGAACTTCACAATTCATTATTCGCAGACCAAAGCACCATTAAGGAATTAGACAAAATATGCAAAACTCAGTGCGATAAATATAAGGTATTAAGCCTTATGATAGGTGGCTTTTCATCGGGAGGAGCTGTTGCTGTTGGATATGCTGAGTACCTAGTAAAATCAGATACTTCAAACATATTAAAAGGTGTTTTCACAATTGACCCACCTCTTGATTTAACACGGTTGTACGCCTCTGCACTAAGAAGAATAAATTATCAATGTAAAGGTTTAATCATGAAAGAAGGATACGCCATTAAAGGGATATTAGAAAATACTTTAGGAGGCTCGCCTGATTCCAAACCTGAACAGTATTTAATTCACTCTTCTTACTCAGCAAACGATAGTGAAGGAGGAAATGCAAAATATTTAAAAAGTATTCCAATAAGATTATACACCGAACCTGATTTAGACTTTGTCAGAAGAACTTATTGTACAGACTTACAGATTGATGACATTAATGCTTATGATTTAGAAAGCTTGTATAAATTTCTGTTGAAAATTGGCAATAAAAATGTGGAATATATCACTACGCGTGGGAGGGGTTTTCATAGTTGGAATATCGTTGATGCTCCTGATTGTGCTAATTGGATGATGAGTATAAGTAAATAGTCTAAGCAATATGTCAACTAAAATAGATAACCAAATAATATTTCTATTAGGGGGTGACTTAAGTCCTACTGATTACCCATAAGTATATAAATAACTGATAATCAAGGTATTTATCCCTAGCGAGGGACTTAAGTCCCTCGCTAGGGATAAGAGCTTCATGTAGTCAGGCTGTGACATGAGGCGACCAAAGCTCGGTTTGAAAGGCGATTTAAGCCTATTTAAACCAATTTTATCAATAACCACATTTCCATTTCAACTTTTTTAAAAGATGTGGGTAATCATTAGGACTTAAGTCACCCGCTAATAGAAAATATTTAGCCTTTATTGGTGTTTTTTTCCAACAACATAAGGCTAAAAATCCACCAGTCCTAAAGTCCCCAATATCCTATCAATTCTTAACCCTATTCTGTTCGCTTTCGGCACCGTTGGCGTTATGTTTGCGTAAATTAGAAATGGCTTTACCAAAACGATAATTAAACGACAATACAACCGTTCTGGTATCACTTAAATTCAAGTAATTGGCTTTGGTATTGGCTAAATTATTAATTTCTCCCGCATTTCTAAAGGTATAGAATAAATCGTTGCCTACTAAACTCAACGTGGCAGACGGCGAAAGTTTTTTGGTAACAGCCATGTTTACTCTCCCTCTTGAAGAAGCGATAAACTGTGCATTGGTTACCTTACTTTGGTAGCTTCCATCTAGCTGGGCTGTCCAGCCTTTTTGGAGTTTAAATTGTAATATAGGACGGATAAAATAGAACGTCCCCTGTGTATTGAGCGCACCTGTATAAAATGTACTATTAGTATGGATATTGGTGGCACGCACAAATAGGTGAAAGTTAAGCCATTTGGTTAAATCAAAGCTACCATCTACACTAATTCCCTTAACAGTAACAGTGCCTAAGTTCCCTGGTCGACTGTAATAAATACCATTGACAATCTCGATGGTCTCGTTTACATCGTCTTTGGTTTTATTGTAGCTTAAGGTAGTCGTGATGTTTTTCCAAGTATGGGTTAGTTCTAAATTATCGGTATAAGATGGTCTTAAAAACGGATTACCAGTATAATAAGTAAACTTATCTAAGGGCGACAAAAATGGGTTAAGGTCTTCATAATAAGGGCGGTCTATACGTCGTCCATAATCAAATCCTATTGTTTGATTGCCTGCTGTATCCAGCTTGTATTGTATATAAAAAGTAGGGAAGAGTCCATTATAATTACGTTTAAAAGTAGAATCAGGCTTTTGAATATTCCCCAGTTGATGTCCGTTAGAAACCGTATTTTCAAAACGTAACCCTAATTGCACAGCAAAGCGTTTCCAATCTTTACTAGCGTTTAGATACCCTGCATTAATCTGCTCTTTATAAATAAAATGGTTCGTTTTGTTATAATCTGGCGTTGTTACGTTATCAACTGTATAAAAATAATCGGCGATATTATCTGTTTCCGTAAAGCTCGATTTCAATCCTGTTTCTAACTTTACACCATTGCTTAGGGGATGAGTATAATCTGTTTTGGCTGACCAGATATTGATGTTAGAGGGCAAGTTACCCGTCAATAAATCGTGACTGCTTACGCTGTTATCAAGCAAGTAACCAGTATTATCAAACGACTGCTTACTACGAGTTTGATAGCGGAGGTAATCAAGGTCAGCGGTTAATTCTCTTCCTTTATCATTGTATTGGTGGCGATAATTAAAATTGATACCTCCATTTTTGAAGTTTCTATTTTCTTTATTCACTGCCACAATCGTAGAATCCAGGATGCCCGAAACATTAAACAAACGGCTTTTATTTAAGGTATTAACATCGCCTACGTTACTTAGTCCGTTAATCACCATCCCGAAAATGTCTTTTTTGCCTAAATAATAGTCAAATCCAAGCTTTACGTTATTGCTCGTTGAGATTCGGCGAATGAATGAGTTTTGAAGGAAATCGGAAGTAGGATGTCCATCCTCATCAAAGAAATGACGATTAATATCCAAATCACTAAAGCCATTGGCAACATTAAAACTAACATTGCCAAATACGTTAATGTTATTGTTGCGATACGTAAAATTAAGCCCATTGTTGGTTTTACTATATTTCCCTTGAATATAGCTAACGTTGATACCTCCGTTAAAACCTTTAGCCTTGTTCCGTTTTAGGCGAATATTAATTACGCCACCATTCCCTGCTGCATCGTATTTGGCAGGTGGGTTGCTCATAAGTTCTATCTGGTCGACGGTAGCAGACGACAGCGACCGCAGATAATTTTCTAAATCAGCCCCTGATAAATAAGTAGGTTTGTCGTCAATAAAAATCTTTACACCGCCTTTCCCTTTTAGGCTAATTACACCGTTTTGCTCTACCGTCACCCCCGGAGATTTCTCCAACACATCTAGTGCCGTAGAGCCAGCATTGCTAATTAGGGCATCAACGTTTATTACTGTGCGGTCAATTTTTTGTTCTACAAATTGCTTTTTAGTAGTAACTACTACTTCATTCAATTCTTTGCTAACAGGTTGCAATACAATCGTCACCACGGCATCGGGCTTCAATAATTCACTTTTGTATGAAGCAAAACCAATCATGGTAATATTAATGCGGTAATTGCCCTCCTTTAGTTTATCAAACAAAAAGCGTCCCTCTGCATCCGCGAGTGCCGTTTTTACCAAGATAGCATCTTGCATTAAATATACACTGGCACCTTCAAGGGGCTTTTGAGTGGCATCGCTTATTTTCCCGCTTATCGTTTGTGCTGTTAGCGAAATAGAGGCAATAAAAAGGCAGGCGACTAAAAAAGTCACGAATTTTAATTTCATAAGATTTAGTGTTAAAAATTATTAGTTTGTGTAAAAGAGATAAAAAAGCTCGTCACAGCATTATAGCACTTTTTAAGCGCAAGCCCTTCCTATTAGCGGGTGACTTAAGTCTTATTGATTACCCACATCTTTTAAAAAGTTGAAATGGAAATGTGGTTATTGATAAAATTGGTTTAAATGGGCTTAATTCGTCCTTCAAACCTCACCCCCAACCCCTCTCCTTCAGAGAGGGGAGCTCTAAGTGCCAAGGTCTGCTCCCCTTCTCTGAAGGAGAAGGGGCTGGGGGATGAGGTTGTTATACTTTGATTATCAATTAATTATATACTTGTGGGTAATCATTAGGACTTAAGTCACCCGCTAATAGAAAATGATGGTATCATGTTTACTTAAAAAAGGTTAACAAAGTAAGCGCTTAAAACTTCACTCTCTTTAAATCACCCACACATTATGATGATTATTTTGATTCCAAACGATTAAAACATTGCTGGTGGTGGTAGTAGTAACATAATTGCTATAGAGCGTCCAAGTGCCTTTTTTACCTTCAGTTTGGGGTGGTACAAACTTGTCTTTATAGCGTTTGAAAATCTCTTCTGGCTGACGAACCCCATTGACAATCAGCTCGGAATCACTGAGTTTAAAAGATGTGTTTTTATCATCAGCATTGATTAATTTATCTTTAATCAAATCATCCGTTACCGCTGCACCAATATCAGACTTCTTGTTATCATATTGGGTGGTATATGGCTTATATTCAGCCTTATATGGTTTGTAAGTCCCTAGCTTATTATTCAACGGAGCAAGAGTCTGCTGATTAGCAGACAAAGGTTTTAAAGATACCATCTTGCTTTGCTTTATCGAGTCTGCTAAAGCCATTTGCTTGTGTTTACTCAAGGTAGTTTCTGCTAACTCTTTTACCCCTTTCGGCACTAACGATGTGCTATATACTTTTTCCTTTGCTTGGTGAACAACTGGCTTTGATGAGGTAGTAGTTTGTTCAGTTGTAGTTGTTACTGTTACAGCCTGACTGAATGCTACTTTCGTTTCTACAGCCAAATGTGCTATTTCTTTAGCATTGGTAAAGGCAGCAGTTAATAACCCCGTAGTTAACAAAGCAACAAATAGGATTGACTTTTCTCTGAAATTAAGCGATTGATTATTCCCTGATGCCATGCGTTTTACCCGATCCATCAACTGACTACGTTTTCCGGGGAAAGCCATTGCATAGGCTGGCGCTTCTAATTGATATTCTTGGCAAGATACCAAGGCACGGATATAATCTACCTTACTGCTGGTTTGTGCCAAGGCAATATCATCGCAACAATTCTCTCTTTCTGCCCGAATTGCCGAAGATAACCATAGCACCGCAGGATTGAAAAAAAAGAAAATCTCAAGCAAGTTCTGTAACAAATTCACAAGGTAATCTCTACGCCTAATATGTGCCAATTCATGCACCAATATTGCTTCTATTTCTGCGGGTGTTAAAGTAGCCATCAACCCCACAGGCACTAGGATAAGGGGTTTTAGGTGACCAATTACCATCGGTACTTTGGTTAAGCTAGATTCAGCAATGCCCACCATTTGGTTGATGCCTAGGCAATTGGCTAAGGTAGCTACACGTTTTGCCCAAACTTCATCAACAGCAAAAAGGTTATTACGGCGTAAATGGTAAAGCTCATGTAATCCACTCGCTAGTTGAAGGCAACGCATCAGTACAATCAGAAACCAAATAAGTACTATCGTTTGGGTATGCGACCCAATGTAAAACTGAATCGTTTGGAATACATCACTGCCAGTGGTTGATTGTTGAGTACTTGTATTGATTCCTTGTGCGAGAGGCACTGCCAATTGCTTGAGTGTATGACTAAGGGTATTACTGCCCAATTCATAACAAAAAGTAATAAGAATAACCGATACAAACAATAACATATTGGCTACTAATAAGTTATAACGTGCAGTAGCGCTGTATTTTCGTGTAAACACAATAATGAGGGCTGTAAATATTGCTAGTATTACCCCTTCCCAAAGCGAGTTTATCAGCGTATTCCCTAAAGCGACAGTGAAATTTTCCATGTTACTCCTCTAGTTTTTTGATGATGTCTTTAATCTCCTGTAGCTCTTGTTGCGAATTCTTTTTGTTACCAAGTAGCTGTAAAACCAGTTTACTTGCCGAACCTTTATACATCGAATCCACAAATTTTTCTAGTAAGTACGATTTGGTTTTTTGTTCCTCCTCGGCCACTCGGTAAATATGTTTCATCTGACTTTCATCTCTGATAAGCATTCCCTTTTCCGCCATCAGTTGCATAAATTTTAGGGTTGTCGCATAGTTTACGTCTTTCTGTTTTACCAGTTCGTCGTTAACTGCCCGTACAGTTGCAGGACCAATTTCCCAGAGTACTTGCAGTATTTCTAGTTCAGATTTGGTAGGCTCTACCAGCTTATGTTCTTCTTTTTTATTCATGACAAAACAAAGGTAGAAATTTTTTCCTACCGTGCAAGAAAAAGGTAGGATTTTTTTTCTACCTTTTTCTTGGAGAGGTTTAATCTCATGCTGATTCCTGTATCAGTAACGTTTCGGAGGGAGTAGAAAGTAACCTTTTTTCTATTAGCGAGTGACTTAAGTCCTACTGATTACCCACATATCCATAAGTAATTGATAGTCATATTTTTATCACTAGCGAGGGACTTAAGTCCTACTGATTACCCACATCTTTTAAAAAGTTGAAATAGAAATGTTATTATTGATCAAATTAGCTTAAATGCACATAAATAGTCTTTAAAACCAAGCGTTGAAGCCCTTATCTCTAGCGAGGGACTTAAGTCCCTCGCTAGTGATAAAAATTCACGTAGTCAGGCTATGACAAGAGACGACCAAAGCTCGGTTTGAAGGACGATTTAAGCCCATTTGAACCCATTTTATCAATAATCACATCCTTATTTTAACTTTTTAAAAGATGTGGGTAATCATTAGGACTTAAGTCACCCGCTAATAGAAAGGGACTTAACCCTCGTGCAGTCACTCGTATCTTACGAGTGACGACTATTATCAGCCCTCTGGGCTGGTGGGCAATAACTCAATTATTATCGATATTTAAAAGCCTATCTCTGTTTCGTGTAATATAATATTACGTTAAGTATGCGTAGTGTTAGCGTTTTATACAATTTTGCTTGCATATTCTACATATATGTAGTAATTTTTATTGTAAATCTTGCGTTGTGATAGATAGTTAACACTATTAGATAATAGTATTTTTAATATGCGTTGTATGCATAATACACTTAGATTCTTTAAAATTAAGCTTATATTATGATTAGTAAACAAGATTTGATTAACCTTTATACAGAGCGAATTGAGGATGCACAAGTACTGTATGATGGTGGCAGATTTAATGGTTCTTATTATTTATGTGGTTATGCAGTAGAAATTGCATTAAAACATAGTATATGTAATGTCTTGAATTGGTCTGGTTTTCCTAATACTGGAAAAGAATTTGAGTCTAAGAAAAGCTTAAAAACCCATTCACTGGATGATTTGCTAGCGTTTACTGGAAAGGAAATCTTAATTAAAAGTAGTCACATGGCAGATTGGTCTACTGTTAATAACTGGAATCCAGAAAGTCGTTATAACAACACCATTATTGATGCTAAAACAGCACAAGGGATGATTGATAGTACAAAAAGATTAATACAAATGTTATGAAGAATCTTATTGAAAAATTTTCAAAAATTGAACAGGAAATCTCTAAAGAAAAAGGAGACTTTGAATTCTTTGCTTTATTCCTAAGAGAGGATGCAATAGATAAATGGGATATAGTGGTAGCGGCTGATTGGATTAAGCATAACAAGTGGGAAGTTATGCAATATGTGGCAGGATACGTTCAGAGAAGTTTAGATGTAACAGAGATAGTGAATATTTCAAAAATTGTAATTATTGATGAAGATAATCCTGAACTTCCTATGATTCAGAACACATTTCATATTGAGCATGGTGCTATAGAAATAAAAGATTATACGTTTTTTGGATTATCTATCAAGCATGCTTTTATCATAACCTCTGCAAGCCAAAAACAATTAGCGTAATATTATTAGAGCTCATGCAGTCCTCGTATCTTACGAGTGACGACTATTATCAGCCCTCTGGGCTAGTTGGGAACAAGCGCATAAATTAATCCTTGGAGTTTGAATAATAAAAAGGCAATCGTTTTATCCAAATAGGACTTTTAAGGAAAGCTTTTTTATGAGGTATTTTATATTGAGTTAAGGGGTGTCCATTACATTTACCTTTTAATGTTCCATTGGTTATATTAACGGCTTTAATTGTTAACATTGAAGTAGAATCAAGACAATAATACACATTAGTAGTAAAAACCCTATTTTTAAGAACAAGTATTTTTTTCTTCAAATCAATAGCCCAAGTACCAGATTCATAAAATTTCTCTGTTTCTGTTTCATAACACTCGTTTGAAATAAAGTATTTGCCATTGTTATGAAATGTGATAATGTCTGGACATTCAATGTCATAATCAAGCCAATTACCTATTAATGGACTGTTTTTTTGAGCATGTATATACTGACTAAAAGCCAGTAAAATGATTATTTGAAAGATGAGTTTCATTGTATAAGTATAGTTTTGAATTGTTGCTAGTCCGCATCTAAGATGCTGGACTGAAGTAACAGTAGTTTTATAAACCACAATGAGTAAAGTAGAAAAAATTGAACTATTCCCAACTTTGCCCAGAGGGCTGACAATATTCGTCACTCGTAAAATACGAGCGACTGCCTGAGAGGTAAAATATAAAATCACTCAATCACTAACTCGCTAATTAACTAATTAAAAAAATAGCCTCAGATTGCTCCGAGGCTATTTATATATTATTTTATCAGCGATATTACGCTAAAAAATTACCGCTAGTAATTTCTGCTAAACCATCCGTCGGGCGATTGTATAGGTATGAATAAGATTCATAATCTTTACCATCAATGCTTACTGAAATAGATTTTCTAACGAATACACTTTCAGCGATGTTTTCTGGATAAAACTCTTCGTATTCATCCAAGATTCTGATTAATCTTATCGAATTCGATAGTTTGTATAATTCACCCACTACTTTGCTACTTTCATCTTCAGATGGTACAATACCCGGATACTCGCCGATATTATACATTTTTCCTTGATAAGTAGCCATGCCGATAAATTCAGAATTACGCGTGATTAGCTTGTGTAATTCATTACCGAAGTCTTTTCTAAGGGTTCCATATACAAACAAGAATTCCTCTTTATCAGGCTCTGGTAATGTAGCTTCTTCAACTGCCAATACTAAATCCTCTTGTTCTACTACAGTTCCTTCGTTCAATACTACTTTTGAAACGATACCTTCAAATGGAGACGAAACGATAGATTCCATTTTCATGGCCTCGATAACATACAACGGAGCATTTTTCTTCACTTCGTCGCCTGGTTTTACCAATATTCTGCTCAAACGACCTTGCAATGGCGCACCTATATCACCTTTACTAGTAGCCTTGATGTGCTGTGGACGTACTACTTTGATATTCTTGTCTAGCACCTTAATTCTACGAGCTTGTCCGTTCAATTCAAACGTAACAGCACGAAGTCCAGATTCATCTGGTTCAGATTGGTACAAGTATTTTACAATGATGGTTTTCCCTTCATCGATGTTAATCAAAATCTCTTCGTCAGGTTTTAAACCATACAAGAATGCAGGCGTTGGTATCAACGATACTTCACCATAAATTTGCTGTGCTTTATAGTAGTCTTCATATACTTTCGGATACATTTTGTATGAAAGATAATCCAATTCTATTTGCTCGCTTTCAGGGAATTTAGCCTTGAAATCTTCCATATCCTTACCGAAGTCGATAGGAGGGATGGTATCATTCGGACGAGAAGTCAATGGTACTTCGCCTTTTAAGATAATCTCCTGTAATTGTTTCGGGAAGCCTAAATAAGGCTGACCTAACCCACCTTTGAAGAAATCTTTGACAGACTCAGGGAAAGAAAGCGTTGCACCTTTAGCATATACGTCTTCAGCAGTTAATGAATTGGCTGTCATAAAGATAGCCATATCGCCTACTACTTTTGATGAAGGCGTTACTTTTACAATATCACCAAACAATTTGTTGGCTTCAATATAATTGCTCTTCATCAATTCAAACTTATCGCCCACACCCAGCGCAATGGCCTGACCACGCAAGTTGGTGTACTGTCCACCTGGAATCTCATTGTCATAAACCTCCGCAGTACCTGCTTTTAGTTCAGACTCAAATGGATAGTATAGCTGACGAATATCTTCCCAATAATTAGAATATTGGTTCAATAAAGGCAAGTTGATTGGGCATTCACGCTCGTTGCCCTGCATCATCGCCACGATAGAGTTGAAGTTCGGTTGTGCCGTTAAGCCCGACATTGAACCTAAAGAACAGTCAACAATATCCACACCTGCTTCAATGGCTTTTAAATAAGTAGCCGCCTGAATTGATGCAGTATCGTGTGTGTGTAAATGAACTGGAATCGAAAGGGCTTTCTTTAATTCCGTTACCAATAGCTGTGCTTGGTAAGGTCTTAACAAACCAGCCATGTCTTTAATCGCCAAGATATGCGCACCTTCGTCTTCTAACTGACGAGCCATATCTAGGTAATACTGTAATGAATATTTTTCGTTGGTAAATACATCGCCTGTATAACAGATAGACGCTTCGGCAATGGCATTAGTACGCTCGCGAACGGCTTTGATAGAAACCTTCATGGCCTCTACCCAGTTCAGTGAGTCGAAAATACGGAAGACATCAATACCCGTTGCAGCAGATTTTTCTACGAATTTCTCAATCAAATTATCTGGATATGCAGAGTACCCTACTGCATTTGAACCACGGAAAAGCATTTGCAAAAGCATATTCGGCATAGCTTCGCGGAACTCTTCAAGACGTTTCCAAGGAGATTCGTTCAAGAAACGCATCGCAACATCGAAAGTAGCTCCACCCCAAACTTCCATTGAAAACAATTGAGGGAAGCTTTTAGCATAGCTTTCTGCCACCGCTACCATATCTTTGGTACGTACACGGGTCGCTAATAACGATTGGTGACCGTCTCTGAAAGTAGTATCGGTATATAAAATCTGCTTTTGTTCTTTGATATACTGGCTGAATTTGTCAGCACCCATCGAATCCAACAATTGCTTGTTGCCTGCTGGGTATTCAGAGAAAGGATTGAACGATGGTACTACTGGCGTACGGAAAGTACGTTCGTTTTTAACTTTTACATCTGGATTACCATTTACTACTACATCACCAAGGTAACGCAATACTTTCGTTGAGCGGTCTCTTGAAGTCTTAAAGTCAAATAATTCAGGATGCGAGTCGATAAACTGTACTACGCATTTTCCTTTTTGGAAAACAGGGTGCGTAATTACGTTTTTAAGGAATGGAATATTGGTCTTTACCCCACGGATACGGAACTCAGTCAAAGCACGAGAAAGACGTTCTGACGCTCCTTTTAGGGTTCTACCACGGGCAGATACTTTCACCAACATCGAGTCGAAGTAAGGTGAAATTTTTACCCCTGGATACGACGACCCTTCATCCAAACGAATACCAAAACCTGCCGCATTACGGTAAGCGATAATCGTCCCGAAGTCTGGTTTGAAACCATTAGCAGGGTCTTCCGTAGTGATACGACATTGAATAGCATAACCATTCAACGGAATATCTTCTTGTTTCAAGATAAAGATATTGCTATCTGAAAGCTTGTAGTTTTGGGCAATCAAGATTTGCGTTCTTACGATATCAATCCCCGTTACTTCTTCTGTAATAGTATGCTCTACCTGAATACGTGGGTTCACTTCGATAAAGAATATGTTTTCGTCTTTATCCACCAAGAATTCTACGGTACCAGCATTATAATAGTTGACGGCTTTACCGATCGATAAAGCATATTGGTATAATTTCTGACGAGTTTCTTCTTTCAAACCAAAAGAAGGGGCTACTTCAACCACCTTTTGGAAACGACGTTGAACCGAACAATCACGTTCGTAAAGGTGAACAAGGTTTCCGTGTTGGTCGCCCAACAATTGTACTTCAATGTGTTTTGGTTGGTCGATAAATTTTTCGATAAAAATAGTATCGTCACCAAATGCATTTTTTGCTTCGTTTTTTGCTTCGCTGAATGCTTTTTCTAAAGATTCTTCTTCACGTACTACACGCATTCCTCGTCCGCCACCACCAGCAGCCGCTTTTACCATTACGGGGAATCCAATTTTACGTGCTTCCGAAAGGGCGATATCATAATTGATTAAATCCTCCTTCGAATCTTCAATCATCGGCACCTGCGCTTTCTTGGCAGCCACTTTAGCAGCTACTTTGTCACCAAGGGCATCCATGGCTTCGGGCGAGGGACCAATAAATTTGATACCTTCTTCACGGCAACGACGTGCCAGCGTAACGTTTTCAGAAAGAAAGCCATATCCCGGGTGAATTGCGTCCACATTCTTTTCCTTACAAAGCTGAATGATTCCCTCAATATCCAAATAAGGCTTTAATGGTTCGTCATCTTTCCCGATTTGATAAGCCTCGTCGGCTTTGTATCGGTGAAGAGAATAACGGTCTTCGAACGTATAAACGGCAACGGTGCGAATACCTAGTTCAGAGGCAGCACGCATAATACGGATAGCTATCTCACCACGATTGGCTACCAAGAGACTGTTGATTTTTTGGACGTAAGGCTGAGCCATATTTCAGAGATTGGTTGTCGGTTACTGGTAATTGCTTAATTGAATCGTCACTGTCTTGTAGAAATCATAACTTATTGATAATTATTAAGAAATTATAATCTACGAAACAAAAACATATTAAATCATACAAAAATCAAAAATAAATTGGGTATTTTCTTACATATGCACAAGAAAATTTGGCGTATATTAGAAAGTTACAATTTTGTTGCGTTTAGGTACTATTTTGAAAAAGACTCGCCAATAATATTCTTTTAAAATAAACATGATAAAAGTCATTTTCTGATAAAATAGTTGCCATCTACTGCTTTTTTGGCTACAGATACCTTTATCATAAAATTATAGTTAACCTTTTAAAAAAATAATTATGTTTGTTAAATATTTTGGAAAAACTATAATTTTTTGTTGATGAAATTAGACGCCGCCAAAAAAAGGATTCAGTATGTTGATACACTTAGGGGTTTTGCCTTGTTGGGTATGTTACTAACGCATACTCGTACTTGGTTTGTATTGAGTATTATTCCAGAAACAGTCATGCAAAAATACAACCACGACACCGCTAGTATATTGGTGGGTATGTTTAACAGTTTTTTTATTGTCGGAAAATTCTATACTATCTTCTCGTTTTTGTTTGGAGTAAGTTTTGGTATTCAGTTATCAGAGAAAGTGTTAGCTGATAATAAATTTATACCAATGTTTGTTTGGCGATTAGTGTTATTATTTATCATTGGTTTGATTCATCATCTTCATTGGAACGGCGATGTACTGGGCGTTTATGCCTTTCTGGGTTTGTTCCTGATTTTGTTCCGTAAAGCCACTAACAGGTATCTAATAATAGGAGGGTTGTTTTTAAGCCTAATTTTGCCAAGCTTTATTCATGAGCTAGCACCCTTGTTTGAGGATGAACCCAAAAGCATAATGGGCAACAACACGATGCTTGGTAATGTACATATCAATGATGATTATCTAAAAAGCTTTGAAACCTTGAAGCGTGGAAGCTATACCGAAATAATCTTACAAAATGCTAATGGGCTGAAAAGTAAACTAGACTATCAATGGAATACCAGTAGGGTATTTGTCACTTTCGGTTTGATGTTATTTGGCTTTTTAGTAGGTAGAGGAGGCTATTTAAAAAACCTTTTATCATTTAGACCTTATGCTACCAAGATAATGTTTGGAGCTATGCTGATGGTAGGCGTATGTTATTGGCTATTGAAAACAATGAGTTTTGAACAAAGCGTAGAAGGATGGAATGTTATCCCTACTATTGTCCACAACTTTTTGATGTTACTAAAAGCCCTCTTAACTACGATTGTCTATATTTCTGCTTTATTTTATCTATTGAATTTAAAACAAATGGAATTTGTAGCAGATTCGTTGGCAATAGTAGGCAAAATGGCGATGACCAATTATCTGATGCAGAGTTTGATAGGCGTTTTACTTTTCTATAGTATTGGCTTAGGTTGGGCTGGTGACATTAGCCCAGCGTGGTGCTACTTGATAGCGATACTTGTTTTTGTTTTCCAAGTAATGTACAGCAAATGGTGGCTAAGTAAATACAATTATGGCCCCATGGAATGGCTATGGCGTTCGGCTACCTATATGAGTTGGCAAACATTACGAATTTCATCACCAAAAAATATTACTAAATCAGTAGTAGCTAAATAATAATATTCACTAATACACCATATTTAGCCTGTAGCTGTTTCTGTTTCAGAAAAAGTTGCAGGCTATTGATTTATGTCCGTTTTCTAACGTATGGATATAAGGGTTTGCTATGAAAATACTTTTCTGAAAGAAAAAAAGGCTCACCGTATTGAAAAAGGGTTAAGTGCCATATTTTTAAAAAATGAAATTTTTGTACTCAATAACAATACACAACTATTAAAAACTTTGTTTAAACTTTGTGCGTGCTTTTAAAATATACTGAATAACTTGCTGTTGGTATTAGGTTAATGCTGAACTACTACCTACATAGTTTTCGGTTTTAATTAATCCTTTGTTTAGGTTTAGATATTCTTCTCAATTTATTTAATAATTGCTCGTTTTAGGACTTAAAACGCTGTATTTCTGTGTGTTTTAACATCCCGAATAGCATGACTATACCAACCAGATAATGTATGGAGTAATTACGCTATGCTGAATATACTGAATTACAAATTGCTATACTTTTAAATATTTGCTAACACACACACAATAAAGAGAGAATGAAACAAAGAATTTTATTGATTGATGCCCTCAGAGGATTCGCTCTGTTGGGGATTATTCTTACGCACATTAGTGGCTGGTTTTATGGAGGCACGTTGTCCACGGAAGTTTTAGAAAAATACCAGTCAGATTTTGCTAGTAACATGGTTTTTTATTTCGATACTTTTTTTGTTGCTCGTAAATTTTACGCCATTTTCTCTTTCCTTTTTGGGGTAGGCTTTGCCTTACAATTCGTGCATAAAAAAGATTCCGACGTTTACTTTATTCCCCGATTTATGTGGCGTTTGGTTATTTTGCTTTGTATTGGTTTTGTACATCATATCCATTGGAAAGGAGACATCCTTGCGATTTATGCCATCCTCGGTTTTTTTATGATGTTGTTTAGAAATGCTTCTGACAAAGTTTTATGGATTGTCATTTTGTTTTTTATCTTGAATGTGCCTGTATTATTGAGGGAAATCGTGATATTTAACCGTACACCCGTAAATTCTATGGTTGCATTAAAACAAAAAGTAAAAAGCCATAACTCAGACCACCTCACCCAAAGCTACAATACTTTGAAAACAGGAACCTATACTGAAGTAATCATCCAGAATTTTAAAAGTCTGAAACTTACCGCTTATTATCAATTATATTCAGGTAGGATATTTATCACATTTGGGTTTTTCTTATTAGGTCTTTGGGTTGGTAAGAAAAAGGTATTCGAGCATTTGAAAGAAAATAAAAGTTTGATAAGGAATATCATGTGGGTTTCTATCACCATCAATTTATTTTTGCTCAGTATCATCGCCATCGTGAATGCTCCCGAAGTAGTGCATAAGATGCCTAGTTGGTTTGTTATTGTAGAGAAATTTATGTTTTCGTATCAGGCACTATCTATGACTATTTTTTATATAACGGCATGCTCGTTATGGCTAGAAAAAACGTATATGGATATCGTCTTAGTCAACCTATCTGCCATTGGTAAAACGTCTCTTACTAATTATCTACTACAAAGTACCTTTGGCATATTATTATTTTACGGTATAGGCTTTGGCTTGGCAGGTGAATGTAGTCCAGCGTGGTGCTATGTCATTGGTATCGGGATTTTTCTAATACAAATCATCTGTAGCCGACTTTGGCTGAGTAGGTTCAAATACGGCCCCGCCGAATGGCTTTGGCGTTCAGGTACTTACTTTAAGTGGCAGTAGCGTTGTGATTGAGTGATTTAGTGAGTTGTGAGTTAGTGATTGAGTGAGTTAGTGAGTTGTGATTTAGTGAATGGTGATTTAGTGATTATATATTATATGCCCTACCTACCTCCGTGGCTGGTCTCCTGACCAGTCCACACTACCTCCGTGGCTGGTCGGGAGACCAGCCACGGAAACAAAAAAATCTTATGTCTAGCGTCTTATGTCTTTCAGTCCTAAAGTCTTCAAGTCCCAAAGTCCTAAAGCCCCAAAGTCCTTAAATCCAAAAAAATCCTAAAAAAGTCTCCTTCCTGCAACCTTTTCCATCATATTATCATCTTATGGTCTGAGAAAAATACTATCTAACAACCGAAAATTATACTATGAAAAAAAGAATTCTGCTTGTAGATGCCTTGAGGGGCTTCGCTTTATTAGGTATTATCTTGGCCCATATAGGGGGCTGGTTTATTGCGGGAAGCATGCCAAGTGAAGTTTGGCAAAAATACCAGACGGATACAGCCAGCACAATCGTGAATTATATTGATGCTATTTTTATTTCTGGAAAGTTCTATACTTTTTTCTCGTTCTTTTTTGGGGTAAGTTTTGCATTACAGTTGTTACAACGCAAAGAAGACGACCAACGGTTTTTGCCCAGATTTATGTGGAGGCTCATCATTTTGTTTATTATTGGGTTTATTCATCACATTCACTGGCGAGGAGACATTCTAGGCATTTACGCCTTCCTTGGTTTTTTTATGATACTGTTCAGAAACGCTAGTGAAAAGGTACTGTTGGTAGCCATCCTATTTTTTACGCTGAATGTCCCGAGTTTTGTTCGTGAGGTGATTGCCTATAACCAACCACCAGAAAAACCAAAATCAGAGAAGGAACAAAAGGCTGAACAGACTAAATCTGAAAAAGAAACAGCCCAAAGTTATTACACCTTAAAGAAAGGTACGTATGCCGAAGTAATCGTTCAGAATTTTAAAGACTTTGCCTTTAAAGCTAGATTTCAATGGGAATCAGGACGAATCTTTGTGACTTTCGGCTTTTTTCTATTGGGACTTTGGGTTGGAAAACGTAAGATTTTTGAACATTTGTCAGACCGTCAACGGTTGATAAAAAAAATCATGTGGTGGTCTATCGGGGTGAACGTATTTATTATTGCTTTCTTTTTAACGATTGATATTGCCCAGCTTTGGGACAAAATGCCAAAATGGTTTGGGATGATTGGCAATTTCTTGTTTTCGCTCCACTCATTACTCATGACGATTTTTTACATTGCAGGACTATCGCTGTGGTTTAGTAAAAACTACATGGAAAAAGTAATGTTGAATTTTGCTGCTATCGGTAAAATGGCCTTGACCAATTATTTGCTACAAAGTGCTATTGGTATCTTGTTGTTTTATGGAATAGGTTTTGGGTTGGCTGGCGAGATTAGTCCTGCTTGGTGCTATGTAATAGGTATTGTGATTTTTAGCCTTCAGATAGTGTTCAGTAAATGGTGGCTGAGTAAGTTTAAATATGGACCAATGGAATGGCTTTGGCGTTCGGCTACTTATTTGAGGTGGCAAGTTTAGTTGTGAGTTTTTAGTTGTGATTGAGTGAATGGTGATTGAGTGATTATATCCCTCCGTGGCTGGTCTCCTGACCAGTCCACATTTACCTCCGTGGCTGGTCTCCCGACCAGTCCACATTTACCTCCGTGGCTGGTCTCCCGACCAGTCCACATTTACCTCCGTGGCTGGTCTCCCGACCAGTCCACATTTACCTCCGTGGCTGGTCTCCTGACCAGTCCACATTTACCTCCGTGGCTGGTCTCCTGACCAGTCCACATTTACCTCCGTGGCTGGTCTCCTGACCAGTCCACATTCGTCAGTACAAAATGTAAATTTATATATTAGTGTGATAGCTAAAAAGCAATGTGGACTGGTCGGGAGACCAGCCACGGAAGCAGTTTTATAAGCTGCGTGGAAAAGATTAGAAATCTAATAAGGTCAAGGATGTAGCACGAGTTTTCAACTCGTGAAATAATGTACGAGTTGAAAACTCGTACTACTACTGTTTGTTTTATATTTCTCCGCTTGACAATCAGAGATTGCCATTTATCTAACCCACGAAGTCAGAGACTTCGAGGAGTGAGGATAGAAATGCTAAGATTGATATGAGTAACAGGTTGAACGCATTTAAAAATGTGAATTATTTATAAAATTATGAACTTTGTCAGATGAACTGGCAAAAATTCTTTCAAGACGTTCCAGATTTTCGTATAAATCGACGTAAAAAGCATAATTTATTAGACATTTTAGTAATATCTGTGTGCGCTTCAATTTGTGGAGCAGACGATTTTGAAGATATAGCCTTATATGGAACTCAAAAAGAGTCTTTCCTGCGGACATTTTTGGAATTACCGAATGGTGTACCTTCTCATGATACATTTAACAGGGTCTTAAAATTTTTAGATAAAGATGCTTTTGCCGATAGTCTCTATCGCTGGTCAAAAGAAATTTTATCAACACTCAGTGAAGAATATACTCAAATTAATATTGATGGTAAAACTCTTCGTGCAACGGCTAAATCTGGGCATAAAAAATCTGGACTTTGTTTATTAAGTGCTTGGGTTTCTGACCATAAATTAATCTTAGGACAACAAAAAGTAGCTTCAAAATCCAATGAAAAAACAGCAGTCCCAGATTTACTTAATAGTCTTGATTTAAAGGACAGTATCGTGACCATTGATGCCATTGCTTGTGACGTTAAAAATGCTGATATAATTACTTCTAAACAGGGTCATTATATATTAGCATTAAAGCGGGCGGCGAACCGCAATAACAACAAGCATATCTATCAGCAAGTTAGTGAACGATTCACTCAAGTAAAATCTCAACTACCTAAGAATGAAAATGTTGACTTTGGTAGTGGAAGAATCGAAACCAGAACCTGTTATGTTGAAAATGACCTTACTCTTTATGACGACTTAGCTCCTTGGAAGCACCTTAAAAGTATTATTATCATAGAGTCTAAAAGAGAAATGAACAATAAAATTAGTGTTGAAACTCGCTTTTATCTTAGTGATTTAGCACTGAAACCCAAAGATTTTAATCAATACATTCGTAATCATTGGAGTATAGAAAATAGTTTGCATTGGCAATTAGATGTAACCTTTCGAGAAGATTTACAGAGAACTCAAACTGGAAATGCTCCTGAGAATTTAGCTATTGTTCGTAAATTATCCCTGCAATTACTTAATAAAGTAACCGATAAAGAAAGCATTAAAAGTCGAAGAAAATTAGCAGGTTGGAATGACCAATATCTAATTAAGATGCTTTCTAACATTTAAATGCGTTTAACCTATATGAGTAATGTTACTCCATATTTTAAAGTTTTTTTTCATTATCTTTTCAAAATATTTTTTTTTCAAATTAATATTTCTACATTTATCATGTAAATACTAATAATCTATCATAAATATATATAAATAACTTTTACACAATTTTTAAACATTAACTGAAATGAAAAAAAAATACCTATTTCTTCTAGTTTTTTCTATTTTCTTGGCATCTTGTTCTGTAGAAAAAGAAAATTCCACAATTCTTACACCTTCTACTTTTGTAAGTTTGGATGTTGCCAAAAAGTTTGCTACAGATTTGGTGAATCCGAATTCATCAAAAAATAATGGGGTAGGTTCAGAACTAACCATAAATAATCTTAAGTCTATAAAAAAAGTGGTTTCTGTACCAGATGAAAATGGTTTAACGGTATATTATATTATTACCTATTCAGAAGGTGGATTTATTATATTGTCTGCCGATAAAAAATTGGATCCTGTTTTAGCGTTTTCAGAGGTTGGAGATTTTAGTTTAGATACTAAAAGCATTCCTTCAGGTTTAGTCTATTGGTTAGCAACTACTAAAGAAACTGTAAAAAACATCAGGAAAGATAATAGCAGTAGAACAAAAGCCTGGGATTTAGAAGAAACCAAAAAAGCAATAGGGTTTGATTCCAACGCTAAATCAAACTCAAGGATGAGTTACATAGACCCAGGAGATGGCGGTTGTTCAGACTACGTTACTGTGGTTGGGCCATTAACCTCTACAACTTGGGATCAAGGCTGTGGTTACAACGATTATCTGAATCTATCATGTAATAATACCAATCAAGTCTGTTCATCTGGAGGAGCTTGTGGCAATCCTTTTACTGGTTGTATAGCCACAGCTATGGCTCAGATTATGAAAAACAAACAAAAGCCAAGTAGTTTTAGTTGGTCGAATATGCCATTGAGCTATGGCACCAGTACCACAGCAGCGTTGATGAAAGATATAGGTTGCAAAGTAAATATGAGTTACGGATGTTCTGGTTCTTCCGCCACAATGGAAGACGCTAAATATGCTTTTGTAAACTATTATGGATATAGTAGTGCTACCTTAGCCAATTACAACTATAATGTAGTTCAAAGTCAATTAAATAGTGGGCATCCAGTAATGTTATCTGGTGGAACTAACACTGGTTGGTGGATTTTTGGCTCATATACAAATGGTCATGCATGGGTGTGTGATGGCTACAGAGAGAGCTTTTATTGTGAAACAGGTACAACTTATTTGTTTCTTAATATGAATTGGGGCTGGGGTGGAACAGACAATGGTTATTATGGATTTAATAACTTTAATCCTGGTAGTTATACATTTAATGATTCTCGTAAGATGATTTATAACCTTTATTAATGCTTCTAGAGATGAAAAAAATAGTAGCTCTCCTCATAACTACTTTAATGTTTCAATGTAAAAAAGATGTTGCTGTGGAGTCAGTTGTAGTAGATACTTATGTGAATGTAAGTGTCATGAAAAATGGCAAAGATATGCTCAATCCAACTACCGTGGGAGGTTACGATTTAGCTTCTATTAAACTGGCTTATACTGATGATTTAGGCAATAGTATGGCTATCAGTACCGCACCCTTATTATACGAGGTTAAGGGTTCAGTGTATTATCTAAGGATATTTGCTGGGGCTGATTTACAGAAATCACGTTTTATAGACAAGCAAAATATCAAAATTGTTTGGTCTGATAATTCAGTTGATTTAGTACATTTAAATTTATATCAGTCTTCTTCAAATTATTTAACTAAAAGCATTTTAATAAATAACAAAGAAGTGTGGAATGTTGATGCTAAAGTTGAAAAAAATATAGTAATCACTAAATAGGGCTTTTGTAACGAGGTTACAAAGTTGTGATTGATAAATTTGATTGTTTAGCCCTTGGGCTAGTGGGTACATAATTAAAAATCAATTATTTATACGTAATCAACACATTTTTTAAATTGTAGAAATTACTTTAAGTAAAACCACCGCCTGTATTTTGGGGAATACTCCAAACATACAGGCGGTTTTGTTTTAGACGGCAGTAGTGTTAACAATATTTTGGTACACATACTACCTCCTTGGCTGGTCGGGAGACCAGCCAAGGGAACAAAAAGTAGGGCTGAATTGCATTCAGCCGTTTCCGATATAGGCTGAATGCAATTCAGCCCTACTTTCATTATCTCTCACCGCTTCCCCCGATACCTTTCTTCAAAAAAATCAAAAAAACGACTGCCAATCGGGATTTCTATAGGTCCGATATTGATTTTGGTTTTCTGAAAACTGTCTATCTTTTTTAAATTGACGATATAGGAATTGTGTATTCGGCAAAATACCTTTTCAGATAATTTCACCTCCATTGCCTTTAGGTTTAATCGCGTCAAGATGGGCTTCTGTGGGGCTTTTACGGTATAAATCTTCACATAGTCTTTCAGTCCTTCTATGTATAGAATTTCGTCATACATGATTTTAATTTCCTTGTATTCCGAATAGACAAAACAACAATCAGGCTCATTTTCTTCACTTACTGGCAAGGGAACAGTTTTAGACAATTGCCTTAAAATAAATAATTCGTTGGCTTTGTTAGTTGCTTTCAGCAGGCGCTCAAAGGCGATGGGCTTTAATAAATAATCTACCACATTCAGGTCATAGCTCTGTAAGGCGTATTGCTCAAAAGCCGTCGTAAAAATCACCATAGGCGATTCTGAAAGGCTTTTAAGCAACTGTATGCCCGTCAGACTAGGCATTTGAATATCAATAAAAAGTAAGTCTATCGTTTCCTTTTTCAATATTTCAAATACCTCTAAAGGATTAGTCGTTGACTTTACTAAATCAAGATAGGGTATTTTTTGTAAGTCATCTACCAAGATATTCAGGGCAAATGGCTCATCGTCTACAGCCAAACAACGGATTTTCATGCGCTCAGGTTTATCAATAAGTTTACTTCAAACTGTCCCCATTCAGTGTTAATACTAAGCTGGTGTTTGTCGGGATAATGCAAGGCTAATCGCTTCTTTACATTCGGAATCCCAATACCAGACTCTTCTTCCAACAAAGGAGAGTTTCCCGTAAAAATATCATTTTTACTATAAAAGTGTAATACTTTGTCTTTGATGGACAAACGAAATTCAATGGGCGTATCTTGCTGGCTATGTACTCCATATTTAAAGGCATTTTCTACAAATGGAATAAACAACATAGGCTCTATCATCAAGGTTTCTGTATCGCCCTCTACCTCAAATATTACCTTTGAAGGGTCAATCAGCCTCATGCGTTGCAAGTCGATATAATCGTTGAGGTACTTTATTTCTTGCGAAAAAGCTACTTTGTCATGGTTGGCATGGTAAATCATATACCGTAGCAAATCTGAAAGCTTAAGGATATACCCTTCTGTTTGTTCAGATTTTTGTCGTGCCAACCAACGGATATTATTAAGGGTATTAAACAGAAAATGAGGACTTACTTGCAATTTCAACACCGCCAATTCTGCGGCTATTTTTTCATAAATAATTTGCTGTTGGATAGCCTTATTTTCGGTGCGTTCCCTCCAGAGGGCAATTACACTGCTGAGTGCTACCACCAATATAAACGAGACAGATATTCCCAAAAAATGAGGTGAATTGAGCATCATGGGTGGTCCTGCGTAAAATGGTCGCGGACGCCCCTCGCCGTGTAATGTGGGCGGACCATCATGCCTTGGTCTTGGCATATCATCAAAGGTAAGGTCAAAAATCACCTTATCAATTACAAACGTAATCAAGAATGCCCCTAGCAATAAACCTATGAATGTACCCCAGGTGCCTTTTTGGAGGGTATTAGGTGTAAGCCAATGTAGGTTGAAATAAAATAGTCCTATCAACAAAAAGTTGTTGATAAGGTTGGAGACCAGAAAGGGGTAAAACTTCAGGCTTTCCTTTATAGAGAATGGGAAGAAAGAAAAGGGGGCTAAAATAAACACCAACCACCCCAAAATATGTATTAAAAAAGAATATCGCTCTAAATACTTCATAGCATGAATACAACGTGAAGTTTATCAAAAATTTGGTGTCAAGTTACGCTTTTATTTACTGATATAGTTTTGAGGTCGTTACAAGTGTCTATCAATACATTCATTGTGCATATTTTGATTGAAAATGCCTTCAATTTGGGCTTTTATCTACACAAGTAATCTAGTATTCTACACTCGTTTATTCATCAACTGGTTGATGCGTTACTTTGAAGATGTAGCGGTTAAAACCTATTTCTATTAGCGGGTGACTTAAGTCCTACTGATTACCCACATCTTTTAGATAAGATAAAAAAAATTAAGAACTTGTAGCATGGAAATGTTTTTAGGTATAGAAAAAAAATATCTGTTCACAATTTGGGAGATTA
>NZ_JAYFUL010000043.1:0-46645 GCF_034928825.1 Arcicella aquatica
AAAATCGTAATTACAGATTCGGATTCAGAGAAAATCTTATGAAAACAGCTTGTGGACTTTACAATTTCAGGAAAATAGCCTAATAAATTGTACGAAAACAAGATTATATATGTTAAAAACGTCTAATATATAAATTCAAAGATTAAAGAATAATAAAAGAGACTTTTCTCTTAGTCATAATTTTGTCAGTTTAAAAGAGACTTGGACTAGTCAATATCTTGTAATTCTTTTTCTATTTTGTCTCTAATTCTTCCTATAGATAATATATCATTGGCGAGTTTAAATACTTCTGTTGTTGCTATTATTGGAAACCCGATCTCATCTATTTCAAAATGTGGCTTAGAGTTAGTAATTGCATTTTGAATAAGAATCGGATGTTTCCGAGGATTGAACCCTCCTTTAATTGTCTGACCAACAAACGGTTTCCATTCATTACATATCTCTAAACGTTCAAAATTTGGTTTTTCATTCTCTTGATGATAATATAACCAAACCTCAAAACATGGATTACTTTGAGCAACATTCCAATTTACTCTATTATTACAATAGTCTCTTACTTCTATTAATTGAGGCTTACGGCTATCAGTTTTATCTTCATCTGTATCTAAAACAATCCATACTTTGTCACCTTCTCTGTAATCATATTTAGGTTCTAAATTCTCACTACTTTTTATCAGAGAATTTTTTGCCAATAGCAATAAACCCTTAGGCGAATTATTATCACTTGAATTTAACTCATGTACAATAAGATTCAACCTTGAATCAATACCTTCGAAGTACTGAAAATACTTGAATTCTCTATCTTTACCTTCACAAAATATGTAGATTTTTGTGGCACTTCTTTCAGGTTCTTCTCGGTTAAAGGGTCTGTTCCTCAGTAACATTATGATGCCAGTTTAAGTCGTGTAAATTTCCTAAGAAAGGGATAGAGCCGTATCTACCATTTAAGTACCCTTTTTGAATATCGATTGTTTTATGTTCTTTAAAAGCACTCAAAGAGTATAAATCTGTACTTCCTGAATCATCTTTTTCAGCAAACCAAATTTCATCTTGCCTGAAAATTTCTTGGTCTAATAAATTGGATTCATGAGTTGTGAATATGAGTTGCCCTTTTGTTTCATTATCTAACGAAAACTTTTTAACCAATTCTTTTATCAATAAAGGATGGATACTTCTTTCAATTTCATCAATTACGAATACTTTATTTTCACTGATTAGTCCTTCAAAAGCAGGGGTAAAATCTAATAGCCTAGTAGTACCGTCAGATTCTTCATTCATATTAAACGTCACAATCATTGATTCTGCTCCCTTATGACTCAGTTGTATACTTTTTACAAAAATCTGGTTATCCTCTTTAACGAAATTTAATTCTTCACCACTATTTAGTCGAGCGGAAACTATTTTAGTTGGCGCTTCTTCTATCTTCTCTCTAATTCTTTCAAGCTCATCTTGGTCGTTTTTACCAAAGTAATCTTCTATGGCTATCTTTCGTATTGACAATTCTGTAATGCCAATATTAAAAGAACTCATTATTCTATCGACAAAGTTTTTAAAATTATTATCTAAATCCATTCGCTGTGGTAAAGCAGTTGCTTTAGAATCAGGCATAATAATCGTTAAAGAATTTTCAAACCAATCAAATGCTTTTTTTACAATTTTCAAATTCTCATTGTCTCTGTTAGCAAGTAATTTCAAAATAGGCTTATGGGGTTTAACAAACTCTTGTAGTAAAACCTCTTTTATGATTTGACTTCTTTCATCTTTCTCGAATTTTTCTGAAAATTGAATACTTGTTTTTTCAGAAGAATTTGTTTCCCGTTCATAGATTAAAATATCTTCTTTGGCTCCTAATCCAGATTCATATAATTCTTCAGTTAAAACAATACCATTTTTTATTTCTAGGCCATAATAAAAAGTTGTATCTGCCTGCATAAACTCTATGGCAATTAACTGAGCAGTATCTGATTTTTCTTTTTGGAACTTGAATTGCCCATTTTTTAATTTTGATGGAATATGTTCTTCTAAAACCAAATATTTCAGCATAGCCAACCCATGAATAAGATTAGATTTACCAGCACCATTTGCTCCATATATTGCAGAAAGTTTCAAAACTTCAAAATCTTGAAATTTATATATGTGTTCTCTCAGAGTTCCTAATCGTTTATTAGGAAATAGATTAAACTCTTTCTGTTTACCGAAAGACAGAACATTATTTAATACAAATCTTATTAGCATATTCGTGAAATTTTCACGCAAATTAATTTTTTTTACATTCTTATCCTATTATTACTTTATATTTGATAGTGTGATATTAGCAACCTTCTATTGGCAAATTTATTTCTTATCTAGCTTAACTGACGAATTTCTAGTTAACTCTAAGAACTAGTCAATATTTTATGTGAATTTTGAGCTTAGGTAAACCTCTACAAAAGCCACTATTAAAAATATTCAATAAAAAAAAGCACTTAAAACAACCTATTAAAAGGCATTTTAAGCACTTTTGGATCATAAATAATATAGAAGCTGTTTAAACTTTCCCTTTCGGGTTAAACTAAGTCTTTTAGCATAGCTTGTTCCAAAATTTACTCAACGTAGCGATGCTATGCTTCGCAAATTTTGAAAAAATCAATTCAAAAATACAATACTTTCACCTCAGAAACCGAAAGTTTAAACAGCTTCAGTATACAAATTACATAACTAAAACTTAGTTTACTCCTTTTAACAGAACTTTTTTATATTTGTGAATGGGTTAGAAAACCAACAATATGAGGCTAATAACATCTACAACTTCCACCCCTCACGATATTCTCTTTTCACAAACTGATTAGCTTCGTCGAAATTGGTAATTCTCATTTCTTTACCATCCCAAAGCAGTTTCTTTCTGCCGTTATAATCAAATTCTTGTAGCCATTGCTTGTCTTTTTTAGGAGAACGGAAGAAGTAACTTCTAATCGCCAAATTACCCATCAAAACAGCTTCTGACATTGGTCCTGAATAATCAAAAGAAGAACTCAAAGGCTTATGCTTACCGTAACCATCTCTACAAGCCTGTAGCCATTGTTGATAATGCCCCGCACCGTCTGCTCCCACTACTCTTTCTATCGTTATTGGTAGTTTTTCGCCCTTGGCTTTTAAACTATCATTGCCCCACAACGTAGGGTTTGAGCCATAAACGCCGCACATCATTACGCCTTTAGTACCTAACAATAAAACACCGCCACTCCAGTCGCCTAGCTTTACATCAGCTGGAATTTCATCAGGACGCTCAGGCATTAATCCGCCATCATACCAAGTCATTTTTACATCAGATTTGCCTTTTCGTGGAAATTTCAAGTGAATCATTGAAGCCGCAGGATAACTTTCAGGGAAATAGCCTTCTTTGAAGGGTTCTGTCCAAGCAGTATTGGCAATACTACATTCTACTTCTGAAGGATACCCCAAGCCTAATACTCTATAAGGTGGGTCCATCATGTGACAAGCCATATCGCCCAAAGAACCAGTGCCGTAATTTACCCAACCACGCCAGTTGAATGGATGATAACCCGGCTGATAGTCTTCCCAAGGTGCTGGTCCTAGCCATAAATCCCAATCTACCTCTTTAGGTACTTCTACTTTAGCAGTTGGTTTCGCAATTCCTTGTGGCCACACAGGACGGTTTGTCCAAACGTGTACGCGTGATACTTCACCGATTAACCCTGCTTTATACCATTCCATCATTCTTCGTACGCCATCACCTGAAGACCCTTGGTTTCCCATTTGTGTTACTACTCTTTGCTGTACAGCAGCTTCAGTCATTTTACGAACTTCGTAAATATTATGTGCCAATGGCTTTTGTACATATACGTGCTTGCCCAAACTCATTGCCGCCATTGCCGATACGTAGTGTGTATGGTCGGGCGTAGAAACCGTTACAGCATCAATATTGTCTTTTTCTTTCTCAAGCATGATGCGAAAATCCTTGTACTTTTTAGCCAAAGGGAACTTCTCAACCGATTGCTTCATTTGCCTGTCGTCGATATCACAAAGGGCAGCAATATTATTCCTACCACTATCGTAAGCCCCTAGGATATCCGACCAGCCCTTGCCTCCGCAACCGATAGCCGCAATATTGAGTTTATCTGAGGGAGCAATGAACCCTTTTCCTCCTAATACATGGCGAGGTACAATATAGAAACCCGCAGCAGCCAATGAGCTTTTCTTGAGAAAATCCCGTCTAGAATTATTTTCCATAGTTTAGACTCCTCCCCAAGGAGTATTATTAATATTGACTGATTCAAAGGGGTAAAAATGAATCAGTTTGAATTTAGTGTTTGCTGAATTATTGCTAAACAATATAAGATATTATTTATTAATAATGAAAGATAACATACCTTAAATTAGCCTTTGTACTGTGATATGATGAACAGATTTTGTTATTTTGAAAATAAGATACAAATACTTCATTATACGCATGAAAATCGAAACACTAGCGATACAGTCAACCCAAATGCATGATGCCAATGCAGGAGCTGTTATTTCGCCTATTTATTTATCAACTACTTTTGAGCGTGAAACTGACGGCTCTTATGCACATGGATACGTTTATTCAAGAGCGGATAATCCCAATCGTCAACTCTTAGAAAAAAGTATGGCATTGCTTGAAAATGGAGCCGTAGGCTTGGCTTTTGCTTCGGGTATGGCTGCCACTACGGCATTGTTTCAAAGCCTAAAATCAGGTGACCACATCATCACGCCAGACGATGCTTATTATGCTACAAATGTATTGATTACAGAGGTATTTGGACAATGGGGCTTATCATTGACTACCGTCGATATGACAGATTTATCAGCCGTAAAAGCGGCTATCCAGCCCAATACAAAACTATTTTGGATAGAAACGCCCTCTAATCCACAATTAAAAATTACTGACATCGAAGCCATCAGCAAAATAGCGAAAGAAATTGGTGCATTGGTAGCAGTAGATAATACGTGGGCAACACCAGTTTTACAGCAACCTATCAATTTAGGTGCAGATATCGTGATGCATTCTACTACCAAGTATTTCGGTGGACATAGCGATGTATTAAGCGGTGCATTAATCATTAAAGAAGAAGGGGAACTATCAAATAAACTACGTACCATTCAAAGATTAACAGGTGGTGTACCTTCTCCTTTTGAATCTTGGTTGGTAGCCAGAGGTATCAAAACGTTAGTATTAAGAGTAAAAGCTCAGACAGATAATGCAAAAAAACTAGCGGATTTTCTAAGTACACATCCACAGGTAGAGGTTGTTCATTATCCAGGATTAGCAAGCCATCCTCAACACGAAATTGCTAAAAAGCAAATGCTCAATGGTTTTGGTGCCATGCTTTCAGTACAAATAAAAGGCGATGCACAAAATGCTATGGCTGTAACGGGAAAGCTTAAACTATTCACTACCGCAACTAGCTTAGGAGGTGTAGAAAGTTTAATAGAACATCGTAAATCTGTAGAAGGAATTGATAGCCCTACACCAGAGAACCTCCTTAGGGTATCCGTTGGATTAGAAAGCATTGATGATTTAATAGAAGATTGGAAACAAGCATTAGTATAATAATAGAAACATGAGTCATCCCGAATTTCAAAATCATAAAAAAGCGGTCGAAAAACTAATTTCGACCGCTTTTTTATGATTGATGGGCAACGAATTCCTACTGTTTGAGCGGAGCGAGTTTAGGAATTCTTGATTTTTTTGTTACTTTTTGCATCAAGGCAAAAAGTAAGGTCGAGTATAAATCCAAAATCTCTGAAATCTTTTAAAATTTACTGATTTATGAGAAAATTCGGGATGACTCATGTTTTTTTGTGGACTTTTAAGAACATCAATGAAGAAGAAAAAAATAAAGTCGGGTAAATTGTTATGCAAGCATACTATTTTATATATTTGGATATTAATCTCAAAAATTTAAAACTTTATTTAACATGAGTGATTCAATCTTTCAAGGCTTTAATCTTCAGTTATCTGAAGAACACCTAGCTGTACAACAAGCTGCTCGTGATTTTGCTCAAACAGAGTTACTCCCCGGAGTAATTGAACGTGATGAAAAAGAATATTTTCCTGAAGAATTAGTGAAGAAAATGGGAGAGCTTGGCTTTCTAGGAATGATGGTTTCGCCCGAATATGGAGGCGGAGGCATGGATACTATTTCTTATGTATTAGCCATGGAAGAATTATCTAAAGTAGATGCTTCTGCTTCCGTAATGGTTTCTGTGAATAATTCTTTGGTTTGTTATGGTTTAGAGGCTTTCGGCACGGAAGCACAAAAACAAAAATACCTTGTTCCTCTAGCAAAAGGGGAAATCATCGGAGCATTCGCTCTATCAGAACCAGAAGCGGGTTCAGATGCTACTTCTCAACACACTATTGCAGAGGATATGGGGGATTATTACCTACTGAATGGTACTAAAAACTGGATTACCAATGGCGGTAGAGCTAGCGTATATCTGGTAATGGCACAAACGCATCCAGAATTAGGGCACAAAGGCATCAATTGTTTGATTGTCGAGCGAGGTATGGAAGGGTTCCAGATAGGTAAGAAAGAGAAAAAATTAGGAATTAGAGGGTCAGATACGCATTCTTTGATGTTTACTGACGTGAAAGTGCCGAAAGAAAATAGAATTGGTGCCGACGGTTTTGGTTTTAAATTCGCCATGTCAACCTTAAATGGTGGTAGAATTGGCATTGCAGCTCAGGCTTTAGGCATTGCTTCTGGGGCTTATGAATTATCCATAAAATATGCAAAAGAGCGAAAATCATTTGGTAAAGCCATTGCTGAACACCAAGCTATCCAGTTTAAACTTGCTGATATGGCGACTAGTATTGAGGCCGCTCGTTTACTTTGTTTCAAGGCAGCTTTTGATAAAGACCAGCATCGAAGTTACGTAGAGTCGGCGGCAATGGCGAAACTATTTTGTTCGCAGGTGGCGATGGATACTACTATCGAGGCTGTACAAATACACGGAGGATATGGCTTTGTGAAAGAATATCATGTAGAAAGAATGATGCGGGATGCAAAAATAACACAGATTTATGAAGGCACTTCTGAAATCCAGAAGATGGTGATAGCCAGAGAAATTTTAAAATAAAAAAAGGAGGGCTAAACCCTCCTTTTTTTATTCTGCTAATATTCCCTGAAGTATTTTAACAGCTTTTGCTAAAATAATTTCTAATTGAGCAAATTCAGATTTTATGATTTCGATATCTTCCTTGGCTAAAGCTTTGCTTTCAAGTGACTTTAAAATGCCACCTTCATTGACGCCCATTGATGAGAAAGAAGATTTTAATTTATGAGCTGTCGCTTTAATGCCTGGGTAATTTACTTCGCTGATAGCTTTTCTAAGGATATCAAACTCAATAGGCATTTGGCTTAAATATAACTCAATAATCTCTTGCTCAAACTCTTTGTTACCATCAGATAATTCCTGTAAATAGGATAAATCCACGATTCCATCTAGATTTTCTTCCATAGTATTAACTTTGTTTTGATCGTTTTGTTCTGCATAATTTATGATTTTCTCAAATAATTCTTGAGGGACAAAAGGCTTTGGGATATAGTCATTCATACCAATCGAAATACATTTTTCCTTTTCTCCAACCAATGAATGTGCAGTCATTGCGATAATTGGCGTGTTTATTTGTAATTGTTTTCTAATATATTCAGTAGATTGATACCCATCCATTTCGGGCATTTGCAAATCCATCAAAATTACCTCATATTCATTTATTTTTACCTTTTCAATGGCAATTTTTCCATTTTCAGCTAAATCAACATCAAAACCAAACTTAGACAGTACTTTTAAGGCTAATTTTTGATTCAAGGGATTATCTTCTACCAAAAGTACTTTTATTTGTCGGTCACTTTTAAGTACTGAGTTTTTAGCATCATTATCGTTGACTTTGTCCTTAACATCTATACCGAATGGTAAGCTAAAACAAAACGTTGAGCCTTTGCCTGGGCTACTTTCCACCCATAGTTGGCCATCTTGAAGTGCCACTAATGATTTGGAAATACTTAAACCCAAGCCCGTTCCTCCATATTTTCTAGTAGTATCGCTATCTGCCTGAGTAAATCTGTCAAAAATAGAATCTAGCTTTTCGTTTGAAATGCCTATTCCTGTGTCCATTACACTAAACAAAATTACACATTCTGTGGAAGACTCTTTGCTTAACTCCACTAAAATCTTTACTCTACCTTTTTCAGTAAATTTAATAGCATTATTCGTAAGGTTGAGTAAAATCTGGTTTAAACGTGTAGGGTCACCAATAACAAACGTAGGAATATTTTCATCAATGATGCTGCTTAATTCCAGTCCTTTTTCTTTGGCTTTATGATTTAAAACAGCTTTGGCATTTTTCAATAAATCTTTGATATTGAAAGATATTTTTTCAATAACAATATGGCCTGATTCGATTTTTGAAATATCAAGAATATCATTGATAATTCCCAATAAGTTTTCAGAAGCAATATTGATATTTGATACATAATCACGTTGTTCCTCTTCTAATTCAGTATCCTTCAATAAGTTAGAAAAGCCAATAATAGCATTCATAGGCGTACGAATCTCATGGCTCATATTAGCCAAAAAGGTATCTTTCGCAAGGGCATTTTGTTCAGCCGTTTCTTTTGCTTCTATTAATTCTTTTTCCATCAAAATTCTATCTGTTATATCTACAGCATTTCCAATTATGTATTGTTGTTCATCAATAAGCTCAGACAGTACATTATTATATAGCCATGTTCTATGCGACCCGTTTTTATGGATTACCTTCATCAGACCTTTGCTTCTACCAGTAGCCGTAATCTCTTGAAGATACATTTTTACTCCCTTGATAGAAGATGCTGGAACAATATCAAACAAACTTTTTTCTAAAACTTCTTCTTTAGTATAGCCAATCAAATCTGCTCCCGCAGGATTTATCGTCAGAAAGTTACCATAAATATCATGAGTACACATGAGTCCTTGCGTATTCTCAAAGAACCCTCTATGTCTGTTTTCACTCATTAAAAGTTGGTTTTCCCAAACCTTTTTCTCGGTAATATCTTTACTAATACCCATGAAACCAGTAATGACATTGTGGTTGTCTCTTAAAGAGGTAACAGAAAGTTCTACTGTCAACCTAGATTTATCTTTTCTAATATAAGTCCACTCATTAGAGTCCGCCACTCCTAATCTAGCCTTCGCATGAAATACTTCATGCCCCGGTTCTATCGTGGTATGTAGTTCTTCTGATAATTCTTTGGCTCGTTTTTCTACTTCGTCTTTATCATGAATAATTTCAGGAGTAACTTTACCAATCACCTCCTCAGCTTTATACCCCAGCATCAATTCAGCACCACGATTGAATGTTTTAATGATACTATTATTAGGGTCAACAGAAATGATAGAATACTCTGTGCCATCCAGAATAATATTCTGAATTTCAGAAAGCTTTTCAACTTCAACTTTTAATCGCTTATAGTCGGTAATATCTCTGGCAATGGCATAAATTGTTCCTGTTTCTTTATCAGGTGTAGCTACCCATTCCAAGAATTTATAACCGCCAGATTTCGTTTTAAAACGATGTGTAAAATTTAATGAGCTAGTAGTGTCTTTTTCTAGTTTATCTATTTCCTGTTTTGTTGGCTCAATATCATCTGGATGAATGAAATTAAAAAATGATTTATCAATTAAATCTACATCATCCCATCCGAGCGTTTTGCAAAATGCAGGATTTATTTTTTTAAAATATCCTTCAATTTTTGCAATACAAATCATGTCTCTCGACTCTAAGAATAGCTTCTCGTAGTTTTTGAGTACCATTCTTTCTTTTCTAGCCACAAGCTGTGCCGCTACTTCCTTCGCTAAAATCGTTAATGCTAACTGCTGATCTTCATTGAGTTTTTTTACTTTATGATCAATAACACAAAGCGAACCAAGGGCATATCCATCAGGGTCAATCAGAGGATAACCAGCATAGAATCGAACATTGGGAAAATCATTAACTAGTACATTATTTTTAAATCTATCATCTAAAAGAGCATCTTCTACCTCAAAAATTGTATCACCTACTATAGTGTACTGACAAAATGAAATATCTCTAGCTGTTTGAATAGCGTCTAAACCTACATTAGACTTAAACCATTGTCTATCTTTATCAATTAACGAAATCAAAGAAATAGGTACTCCGCATATTACAGATGCTAATTTTGTAAGCCTATCAAACTCTTCTTCGGGCAAAGTATCAAGTATATTATACTCATCCAATGCCTTTAACCGCAAATCTTCATTTGCTGGTATGGGTAATACATTTTTCTCCATGATCGAAGTATATTTAATAAAATAATAAGGAGCCGACAATGGATATTGTTAGTAGATACTATCAAATAATGCTAACAATCAGTCAAAAATAATAACTATTCCAAAGTGTGACTTCGTATTTTGCAAAGAAATTTATGCTGGAAAACAAAAATTAATTTGCGGTTTACTCAAAAAAAATTATGAACAAGGGTTCATATCATTTATTAACTACTCTTTATTTTTAGCAATCGTCAAATTTTGATAAAAAACCTATGTCAATCCAAGCATTATTCATGCCATTTAAACATGACATCAAATTTTATCCTAATACTTTATTTATATTTTCGTGTACTTTGACATTAATAAAGCCTACTATTTTGTTGAACAAATCTTTTGGTGAAAAAGGTTTGGTAATATAATCATTCATCCCAATAGCCAAACACTTTTCTTTTTCGCCTATTAATGAATGTGCCGTCAGGGCAATAATGGGCGTATTATTTTTAAGTGTATTCCTAATATAGCTTGTCGCCTGATAGCCGTCCATCTCAGGCATTTGCAAGTCCATCAAAATTACATCATATTCATGTTTTTGCACCTTCATCACTGCTATTTTTCCATTCTCAGCAAGGTCAGGGAAAAAGCCAAATCGCTCTAATACTTTTAATGCAAGCTTTTGATTTAATACGTTGTCTTCTGCTAATAATATTTTTACTTTATGAGTAGGGTCTATCGGTAAAAGATGTGTTTCTTGTTCAAACACTACCTTATCATTTACCTTTCTAAAAGTTAGGTTAAAATAAAAAGTTGACCCCTCATTTGGCTGACTTTCTACAAAGATATTACCTTTCTGTTTTTCTATTAATAGTTTAGAAATACTTAGCCCTAAGCCCGTACCCCCATATTTTCTGGTAGTATCCGAGTTCGCCTGAGCGAAACGGTCGAAAATGATGGTTTGTTTATCTTGAGATATTCCTATACCCGTATCCATGATTTTGAATAAAATCGAATATTCTTCGTCTGTTTCTGATTGTAATTCTAATACTATTTTTACCGAACCTTTTTCGGTAAACTTGATGGCATTATTGGTAAGGTTTAAAAAAATCTGATTCAGCCTTGTTGGGTCTCCAATTACCGTTACTGGAATATTATCAGGCACAAAACAGTCTAGTTCCAAGCCTTTGCCAAGTGCTTTATAAGTAAGTACTGCTTTTACGTTCTTAACCAGTTCATGAAGATTAAAAGGAACAGATTCTATCACTAAATGACCTGATTCAATTTTAGAAAGATCCAGAATGTCATTAATTATTCCTAAAAGATTCTCAGCCGCAGTATTAATATTTGACACAAACTCTTTTTGTTCCGAATCTAATTTGGTTTCTTTTAATAGATTAGCAAAACCTGTAATGGCATTCATCGGCGTACGTATTTCATGGCTCATATTGGCTAGAAAAACATCCTTCGCATGGGCATTTCTTTCTGCTGATACTTTGGCACTTATCAACTCACGCTCCATTTTAATCCGTTCTGTCATATCGACAGAATTTCCGATAACATATTTTCTGCCATCTAACAATTCAGCTAATACATTATTTGAAAGCCAAGTTCTAAACGACCCATTTTTATGTACAACCTTCACTAACCCTTTGTATGAATGATTCACCGCAATTGATTCAAGATACCTTTGTATTTTATCTCTAGTCCTTTCAGGGGTAATATCAAATAGACTTTTAGTCAAAAATTCATCTGTAGTGTAGCCTAATAGGGCTGCGCCCGCAGGGTTAACAGTTAAAAAGCTTCCTTCAAGGTCATGCGTACACATCAGACCTTGTGAGTTTTCAAAGAAGCCGCGATGTTCTTCCTCACTTAATAACAGTTTGCGTTCCCACGTTCTTTTAGCAGTAACATCTTGTACTTGCCCGATTACGTTAAGAGGTTTTCCTTTATGGTCTCTGACGATGGTTGCTACTAGCTCAACCCAAACGTTTGTATTATTTTTAGTAATGTAACGATTCTGAAAAGAGATAACTGACGATACCCCCGACAAGAGTTTTAAAAAGAAATCATCACTCATCTTTAAATCATCAGGATGTATTAAGTCTCTGATATTTAATGACAAAAGTTCTGTTTTGTCATATTGAGTAATGGATGAAAAAGCCTCGTTTACTTCGATAAATGTACTCGTGGCAAGTTCGGCAATAAACATACCTGTTGCAGCATTATCAAAGGTTTGTCTGAACCTTTCTTCGCTCAAAGATATTTGCTTATCCTTTACTTTTTTCTCGTGAATATCTTGAAAAGTACCATATAATCGAACACATTTATGCTGTTCAATAATTGTCTTTGCCGTTACCCTTACCCATTTTTTTAAACCTTTCTGTGTAATGATTTGTACTTCTAAGTCAAAATCATCGCCATATTTAATGGCTTTGATAATGGCTCTGATAATAGCCTTTCTACTTTTACCATTTCTAAAGAAATACAGAGATTCTTTAAAAGTAGGTTCATAGTCAGGGTCAACTTCGTGTAGTTCCCGTGTAATTGCTGACCAAAAGAAAGTCTTTTTCTCTATATCTATTTCCCACCTGCCAACACGCGCTACATTATTCGTGATATCCAGTATTTCAGTAAGCCTAGAAACGTTTATTTCACTTTGCTGTAATTGACTATGGTCTTTACCAAAGATATTTAAAGTACTATTGGCACTAGAAAGCACAAACCATTCAATTGTTTTATAGCCGCCTTCTTTCGTTTTAATTTGATTAACAAACTGACTAGAGCTATTAGTCAATAAAATATTTTTTAGTCGATTGATGCTTGATAATTTATCATTTGCATGAATTAATTCATCTATCGATTTTCCTATAATTTCGTTGTGTTCCCAACCTAATACCTGATGGAATGAAGTATTGGCATTAATGAATTTCAGTTCTGTATTTAAGGTTGCAATTAAATCAGGCGAACTGTTAACAAACGAATGATAGCTATCAAGAACCGTATTATTCGTGAGTTTATTAGCAATTTCGGCTAACAAGCTTTCTATGGCTTGTTCTTGTTTTTTACTTAGTGTTTTTGCTTCATATCCTAATAAAGAAAGTACTCCCAACCCTTTGCCTTGGGCATTATTAATCGGAAAACCTGCATAAAAAAGAATAGCAGTTTCGGCAAATGGGAATACACCACTAAAGAAAGATTGATGCTTTAGGGTATTTTCAATAATAATGCTTGATTTTGATTTGATTACTTCTTTACAGAGTAAGAGTAAGTTTGACGCGAACGATTGCTCGTTACCATCCAAATGGGGCGTGTTAGTAGGATATGCTAAATTTTCATCAAAAAGTGTTATGTAAGCCAAAGGTACATCGCAAAGTAAAGAAGCCAAGTTTGTAAGATGACTAAACTCTTTAAAGTTTTTGCTTTGTACTTCGTCTATTAACATTTTTTTCATTTTACTTATTAAGAATCAGGCAAATAAATTTTTAGTGGAAAATTAAACTTTCAACAGATACTTTTATGGCAATGAATAGAAAATAGCATGATTTTCTATTCAATTTGATATAGTATGGCGATTGAAAAATTATTACAGTAAGATAATGATTTTTTATCAATCTTACATAAAACAAAAGGCCAATGATATAAAAATATAAAATGTTGACAGGAATATCTTCTAGCTAATAATCAATATTTTATCTTTCACCGAATTATCATAAGAAAATAATCTACGAGAATTGATAGCATAAATTAAGCCACACATTAAATAATAACAATTAATAAGCAAAGTTTATTTTATACAATTTAAAATTAATGCCCCTATTATCGCCCCAACAATAGGCCCAGCAATAGGAACCCAAGCATATGACCAATCGGAAGAACCCTTGCCAGCAATGGGTAAAATAGCATGGGCTATTCGGGGACCTAAATCTCTGGCAGGATTGATGGCATAACCCGTGGCTCCACCCAAAGAAAGTCCGACTGACCAAACCAAAATACCTACGACAAAAGGTCCTAAGCCTGTTTCAATAGTACCAAATGAGCCCAAGGCAACAATGGCTACTGCTGTAGCAAGCAATTCTGCGAGAAAATTGGGAAAGGCACTTCTAATAGCTGGGGCTGTACTGAAACAGGCTAATTTCAAGCCTTTGTCTTCAGTAATAGCCCAATGAGGTAAGTATTGTAGCCAAACCAAAATAGCACCGAGAGAGGCGCCTAAAATTTGGGCAACGATGAAGCCAAAAGCATTAGACCAATCGCCAGACTTTACAGCTTCGGCAATTGTAACAGCTGGATTCAAGTGGGCTGCTGGACTACCAAACTTAGTAGAAACAAAAATGCCCATTGTTACTGCAAATGCCCAACCTGCGGTGATGACTATCCAACCACTGTTCTCGCCTTTTGAACCTTTTAATAATACAGTAGCAACAACACCATTTCCTAAAAAAATTAATACTGCCGTACCGACAAACTCACCTAGAAGTGCTGAATTCATTGTTAAATTTATAAGTTAATATAGTTAATGGTTTTTTGTCAAGAAATAATTGTACAAATTAAGGTAAAATTTTCTAATATCATGCTCAAAAAAGGTTAAAAGCTAAAGCCTTTTCAGAATGTTTTTATCAGATTAGAAAATGGCGTATTTTTGAACATTCGGAATGAATCAATCAAAGGGAATTAATTGAAAAATATAAGATTATAGCAAATGTTTTTCAATTAGCTTCCATCAACATATGAGAGAAGATTATTTAAAAGGTAATAAAGAAACACTTTCGTCGGTGGAAAAGGAAATCGAAAGAGCATTAAGACCGCTTTCTTTTGATGACTTTGCCGGACAGGATAAAGTACTCGAAAATCTACAGGTATTTGTTACGGCTGCTCGGTTACGAGAAGAAGCCCTCGACCATGTTCTTTTGCACGGTCCTCCGGGGTTAGGGAAAACCACTTTATCCAACATCGTTGCTAATGAGCTAAAAGCCAATATTAAAATTACTTCTGGCCCTGTATTAGACAAACCTTCTGATTTAGCAGGTTTGCTAACCAACTTACAGCCCTTTGATGTATTGTTTATTGATGAAATCCACAGGCTCAATCCTATCGTGGAGGAATACTTATATTCAGCCATGGAGGATTATAAGATTGACATCCTGTTAGACTCTGGACCAAATGCCAGAAGTGTACAAATTTCGCTTAATCCTTTTACATTAATTGGTGCAACTACCCGTGCAGGGATGCTTACTTCACCCCTAAGAGCTAGGTTTGGCATTAACTGTCGCTTAGAGTATTATGATGCTAAATTACTAACAAGTATCGTTAAGCGTTCAGCTCAGATTTTGAATACGCCGATTGATGATGCAGGAGCTTTTGAGATTGCTCGTCGTAGTCGAGGAACACCGCGTATTGCCAATAACCTGTTGCGGAGAACACGTGACTTTGCCCAAGTAAAAGGGAAAGGTATCATCACGATAGAAATTGCAGAAATGGCATTGCTAGCGTTGGATGTTGACCAAAATGGGCTAGACGAAATGGATATTCGTATTTTAACAACGATTGTGGAAAAGTTCAAAGGTGGGCCTGTTGGTTTATCTACCATTGCTACGGCTTGTGGAGAAGAAGCAGAAACCATCGAAGAAGTATATGAACCGTTTTTGATTCAAGAAGGATTTTTAAAACGTACCTCTCGTGGACGAGAAGCCACAGAAAGAGCCTATGTACATTTGGGCATTGTGCCTAAATACCGCACTGGCGAGTTGTTTTAGTATCATTATACGTTATCACATAAAAAATCTCTCAACACGCCAAAAGCATATTGAGAGATTTTTTTGTGAAATATGATTACAGATTACAGTTCGTATTGTTTGATAGTGTTGATAATTCCGTCAAGCTGGCATATTTTACTACTTCGCCCAAAATAATGACGGCTGGATTTGACAATTGATTGCTTTCAGCGATTTCTTTCAAATCTTTTGCTACGCCAATGCCCACTTTTTGTTGACTGCTAGTGCCGTTTTGTACGATGGCAACTGGGAGATTTCCCTTTCCCATCGTCTTACAAATTTCAGCCATCATACTCAACTTATTCATACCCATCAGTACCACAATTGTAGCACTGGTTTGTAATGCCATCAGCAAATCGTTTGATAATGAACCATCACTTTTAGTGCCTGTAACTACCCAAAAGCTTTCGCTTACACCTCTGGTAGTCAAAGGAATATTGGCATAACCCGCAGCCGCTACCGACGATGAAATTCCCGGAACGTATGCTGTTTCTAAACCAAAACCTTTAGCATATTCTATTTCTTCCATGCCACGCCCAAAAATAAAAGGGTCACCGCCTTTCAAACGCACAACATGGCCATACATATAGGCTTTTTCAACAATCAAAAAGTTAATGGCATCTTGGGAATGGCTTTCCCCTGGACGTTTGCCTACGTATATTTTTTCTGCTTCGGGCTTACAATAATCTAATAATTCATTAGCAATTAAAGCATCATACAACACCACATCTGCATCCTTCAAAGCCTTGATTGCTTTAACAGTTATCAAATCTGGGTCACCCGGCCCTGCACCCACTACTGTTAGTTTGGGTTTGGGGTCTAAAGTATTGAAATGTTCTAAACCAGTCATTTTTATCTATATAAATACAATGGTGAATAAATAGGGCTCAGAATAACGCCTATCCACTCACCATTGATGATTGATTTCAAATAAGGTAAATTATGCCAAAGTCAATTGGTCACGATAAGCTTTTGCCAATGCCAAGAACGCCTCAGCATCTTCTACATATTTGGTAGCAAATTCTTGCGAAGGCTCATTTTGATTGATTTGTAAAACCAATTCTTTAAATGTTTGACCACTCAAAGAAATCTCACCTGTTGCCACAAAATGCTCGTCAAATTTGTCAATTACACCACTTTGTGTAGATGCACTTACTGATTTGTCTAACAACAAAGCTTTAGCTGCACTTACAAATACGCTATAAGCATGGTAGATTGAATCTGCCAAACGATTTTCTTCGTAAGCATTTCTTGTCCACTCCATTTTCTCAACAGACTCTAGCAATAATGTTGCTACTAAATCTATTATTACGCTGGCACATTCACCAACACCAATTTCTGTTTGGAATTGTTCAGAAGCACCCCAGTCGATAAAATCATCTTCTTTCAACGTAGTTAAATCAGCAACTGGTTTCAACAAGTTATAGAAGTATTTTTCGCCTTGACGGTCATAATAATCATTGAAGTATTCGCCTTCTAGTGCGTTTTCTTCATAATTATTCAATACTACTCTTAATACTTGTGGTCCACGTTTTGAAGGCACTTTAATTACTTTATCAGCCACACGCCCAACGCCATCGCCTACTGTTCCACCGCCTAATAATACTTGTAGGGCAGGTAAAACACGCTTATCAGCCGCTTTCAGAGACGAACCGTGGAAACCAATATTGGCCATACCATGCTGTCCGCATGAGTTCATACAGCCAGAAATCTTGATTTTAATATCGCTATTATGAATCAACTCAGGGAAATCTTCTGTAATGACAGCTTCTAATTTAGAAGTAATGTTTGTACTATCTGAAATCGCTAAATTACAAGTATCTGTTCCAGGGCAAGCTGTAATGTTTGCCATTGAATTAGCACCTGCTGCTGCAAAACCATGTGCTTCTAATACTGAATATACATAAGGTAGATTAGCTTCAGGAACGAATTTCAACATCAACCCTTGGTTGATGGTTACTCTTACGTCATCAGCAATGTATCCCTCTAATTGTTCGATTAAAGAACGTGAAGTAGTCGAGTGAATATTTCCGTTCAAGATTCTTACATATACGCCATAGAAACCAGCTTGTTTTTGTTCAAAAGTATTGGTTGCTTTCCATAAATCGTAAGCTTCTTGGTTAGTAATCGTTACTTCTGAAGCAGTTTTAGATGGCATTTCTTCATCTGTTACAGTCCACTTGCCTGCTTCTACATCTACTTCAACCGATTTGCTTTTTAAAGCTGTCCATTCCGTTTGAATCAATTCAGTTAGTTTTTCAAAACCAATTTTTTGAATCAAGAATTTAATACGTGCTTTATGACGAGAGTTTCTTTCGCCATGACGATCAAATACTCTTAAGGTTGCTTCTAAGAAAGGAATGATTTGGTCGGCAGCCAAAAAGTCAAACGATGTTTTAGCCAACATTGGCTGTGCTCCTAATCCTCCACCTAATACTACTTTAAAACCACGTTGCCCATCTTGGATTTTAGGAATAAAACCCATGTCGTGCATATAAGTTAAGGCAGTATCTTCGTCAGTGTTTGAAAAAGCTATTTTAAACTTTCTACCCATTTCCTGACAAATCGGGTTTCTCAAGAAATAACGGAAAGTAGCATCTGCATAAGGACTAACATCAAAAGGTTCTTTAGGGTCAATACCCGCAGAAGGCGAAGCTGTTACGTTTCTAACAGTGTTTCCACAAGCCTCACGAAGCGTGATATCGTCTTCTTCTAATTTCGACCATAATTCAGGTGTTCTATCCAAAGAAACAAAGTGAATTTGTATATCCTGACGAGTAGTTAAATGAAGATTTCCTGTAGAATATTCATCTGAAATATCAGCAATACGTTTCCACTGTTTGAAAGTCATTTTTCCATAAGGCAGCTTGATACGAACCATCTGTACACCTTGTTGGCGTTGGCCATATACCCCTCTTGCCAAACGAAGACTACGGAATTTTTCCTCGTGAATTTTCCCTTCACGGAATAATTCTATTTTGCGAGCCAAGTCAATAATATCTTTCTCTACAAGCGGATTTTCGAGTTCAGTTCTGAAACTTTGCATGATATCTGGTCGTTTTTGCCTTTTTCTTCTCTAAAAGAGCAGTCAAAAGCACTTCTATTACTCTATTAATTATATAGATTTAAGGCAAAATTAATCAAGAAAGTTCGGCAATCAAGGTTTTTTTAGAAAAAAATGTTTGTTTTCGTGGCTAAAGTATTCATAATGATTGGCTTTCTAAAAATTAACAAATAGTTATTTGTTGGAATAGGTATTAATTTGACAATAAAATACTAATCAGAATTATACTATATTTGTAGGTCTATTAGACACAAATTAACCCTAAATATAAAAATGAAAAAAAGTTTATTTATTATGATGGCTTTTCTAATGATTAGCCTTTTTGCTTGTACTGAGTCAAAGAAGCTTGTTGAATTACAAGACCAAAATCGACGTCAAGGAATTCAACTTTCTAAACTCCATGAAGAGAATGCCGAATTAAGTAGTTTGAATTTTACGTTGAAAAGTCAAAGTAAAAAGAAAGACGAAGAGTTGGTGAAATGCCAAACAGACTTTAAAGAGGTGATAGAACCGATTGTTTTAAAGTATAATCATTTGTTAGAAGATTATACCAAACTACAGGCTTCAAATAAAGTATTAAATGATGCTTATGAAACAAGCAAAGAAAATGCTGCTTCGGTAATTATGGAGTTAGAAGAAAAGACTAGAACGAAGGCTGTGAAGGTTAAAAAAAGCACTAGAAAAGTAAAAGCAAAGAAGCGTCGTCGTAGATAATTTCAATCAGGAAAGGGCAACGTGTGATTAGACAGCTTAAAGGACATACCAAAATAATAATTTAACTAAAAGGGGTAGCCAAATCTATTTGGCTATCCCTTTTAGTTAATCAGGCTTTGCTATTTTTCACTCAACACTTTCAAATGTTTTGGGTCGGCTAGTCTTACTACTTCTTTCTTTGAAAATTTAATAACCCATAGTCCTAGAAAATCTCCTTCTTTTTTCAAATCCAAACTATCCAATTTAGCTTGTTTGCCAATATCAATCAATTGCTTTTTGCTAAGTTTTGTTAAAGACTGACTCCCTTTAATAGGAGAAGTATAATAAAAAAACGATTCGTCTTCAGATTTTTGGATATTATCAACTTGCGCAATGTTATGTTCAACATTATATTGATAAGCATCTAGTGTTTCATTGATTTTCTTATCCCAAGCAGGATTCTTTAATTTCAAGGGGCTTCCCGAAGTGATTTCTACGCGATATGCTTTGGCTAGAGAGTCTTTCAAGGTAGCATCTTGTAAGTTTTTTGCTAAATCAGCATTGAGTTTTTTTACAATAACACTCCCCCATTCGTCTACTTGTGCGGTAAACTGTCCGGGCGTAATGCGTTTTACTTCTCGTTCATGCAATTCTTTAACAGCGGCTGTAGTATCGATTCGCTTAAAATCACAACTGATTAAAAAGAGATTAGCCATAATAAACAAGCAAAAGGTTCTTGTAAAAAAAGTAAAATATGGATGTTGCTGTTTCATGTTGTCTTTGGGAAGTAATCTGCTAAATTTGTGTAAAGATAAGGCTGAAACATGAAAAAAGTCGTGATAAGCATCACGACTTCCTATTATTTATCTGGATAATTTTAGTATCTTCCTCTTCTACCATTGTATCGTCCATTACCATGATATGGTCTTTGCGGAACATTTCTTGGTACTATTATTACTCGCCTTGGCGGAGGAACTACATAGCGATATCTAGGATAATTTGGATATGTATACCCATACCTATATGGATAAGGGCGGCGACTATCAACTCGAACATAAGATGGCCCACAAGACGCTACCAACAAAAGAATTGCTAATGACAAAAAAAGCAATTGAAATGTTTTATGAATTTTTAGCTTTTTCATGACGTTTGGAGTTTAAAATATAGTACTTAGAGATTAAATAACGTAAAAGGTTTAATATAAGTGTAGCCCTATTTACTTGGGTATCTAAGCAAAAGACAATCAGATAAACATTTACCCCTATTGAATATAAAGAATTTTGTATCTTTGCACCCTGATTTTTAGGTAGCCGTATTCTTCGGTTATAATTGCTAATATCAAGCTGTTGAACTTTCCGAAATAAGAAAAAATATGTTAGAACAATTAGAGGCCATCCGTGAAAGATTTGAAGAGGTTGCTCAGCAAATGACGCAACCCGAAGTAGTATCGGATATGAAGAAATATAAAACCATCAGTAAGGAGTATAAAGACCTTGAAAAGATAGTTTTAAAATATAATGAGTACAAAAATATCCTCTCGAATATTGAAGGGGCAAAAGACGTAATAGCTACTGAAAAAGATGAAGAATTTCGTGCTTTAGCTAAAATGGAATTAGAAGAATTGTTGCCTCAGAAAGAAGAATACGAGAAAATTATTAAGGAAATGTTGATTCCTAGAGACCCGAACGATTCTAAAAACATCATCATGGAGATTCGTGCTGGAACGGGTGGTGACGAAGCGGGGATTTTTGCAGGAGACCTTTTCAGAATGTACCAACGTTTCTGTGCAACCCAAGGATGGCAGTTTCAATTGATGGATTATACACAAGCGTCATCTGGTGGGTATAAAGAAATCATTGCTAATATTCAAGGCGAAGATGTGTACGGTAAAATGAAATTTGAATCGGGTGTTCACCGTGTGCAACGTGTACCTGCTACAGAATCTCAAGGACGTATCCACACTTCGGCGGCGACTGTGGCTGTTTTACCAGAGGTAGATGAAGTAGATGTACAGATTAATATGAACGATATTCGTAAAGATACGTTCTGTTCGTCTGGAGCAGGTGGACAGTCTGTAAACACGACTTATTCTGCCGTGAGGGTTACTCACCTCCCGTCGGGTTTAGTAGTACAGTGTCAGGATGAGCGTTCGCAGATTAAAAACTTTGAAAAGGCTATGACCGTTTTACGTTCAAGACTTTACGATATTGAATCAGCGAAACAACAAGAGTCTATTGCAGGCGACCGTCGCTCAATGATTGGTTCTGGTGACCGTTCTGATAAAATCCGTACTTATAATTATCCACAAGGTAGAGTAACCGACCACCGTATTGGCTATACGGTGTATAACTTACCAGTAGTAATGGATGGTGAAATTGGTGATTTTATCGAACAATTAAGAATTGCAGAAAACGCTGAGAAATTGAAAGAGGGTGCGGGAGCGTTGTAAAATACTTGCTTACATTTAACAAAAAAAATCCACTTAGTCATAAGTGGATTTTTTTTGTTAAAATAAATTTGGTCAAAATTGATGATGCATCAACTATTATAATTTAATAATCTTAGTTACCAATTGTTTGTTTCCTAAATGTAGTTGAATTAAATAAGTACCAGAGGCTAGATGCTGCAAATCTAATTCCAATACATTGTATCCTATATCAGCATCTTTGTCGTGAATACTAATAATTTTTCCTTGGATATCAATTACAGATAAACGAATAGCTTGTGCTTCGGCTATACTAAATTCAGCTTTTACTTTTCCATCTGTTGGATTAGGAGACACAATAAGTCTATCACTAGCTTCCTTATTTTGGTAAGCGTCAAGTGTTTCTGAAATAATAGCTTTTCTACTACTAGGATTATTAATAGAAATGCTATTTCCTGTTGCACAACCTGCAAGACGAGGGTCTTCTTGTTCAAAACAATTGGTTTCTGATGTTGAAAAACGACCAGTGCCCTCTAACCAAGATTTTGGTTTAAATGACCCTGCATCAGATTTGGCGTACCATTTCGTGCCACATTTATATGCTCTAACAATTTCACCAAACCAATCTGTTAATAATTGACCTTCTGTATAATTGCAAGAAGTAGCTGTTGCAGACGATATAGTTATAGACCCAGCGCTACTTGCACTACATCCCGAATTGGAACAAGTAGCAGTATAAGTACCTGTACTATTGACTGTTTTAGAAGAACCTGTTGATCCATCATTCCAAGTAATAGTTCCACTGCAACCAGTTGCTGTTAATGTAGAACTTTGCCCAGCACTTATGCTAGTCAGATTTGCTGTAATTGATGGGGTTGGTGAAGTACATGTTGCTGCACACCCTGCTGGACGAGGGTCTTCTTGTTCAAAACAATTGGTCTCTGATGTTGAAAAACGACCAGTAGCTTCTAACCAAGATTTTGGTTTAAATAACCCACCATCAGCCATAGCATACCATTTTGTACCACATTTATATGCTCTAACAATTTCACCAAACCAATCTGTTAATAATTGACCTTCTGAATAATTGCAAGAAGTCACTGTTGCAGATGAGATGGTTATAGACCCAGCGCTACTTGCACTACATCCCGAATTTGTACAAGTAGCATTATAAGTACCTGTACTATTGACTGTTTTAGAAGAACCCGTTGTTCCATCATTCCAAGTAATAGTTCCACTACAACCAGTTGCTGTTAATATAGCACTTTGTCCAGCACTTATGCTAGTCAGATTTGCTGTAATTGATGGGGTTGGTGAAGTACATGTTGCTGCACAACCTGCTGGACGAGGGTCTTCTTGTTCAAAACAATTGGTCTCTGATGTTGAAAAACGACCAGTAGCTTCTAACCAAGATTTTGGTTTAAATGACCCTGCATCTGATTTAGCATACCATTTTGTACCACATTTATATGCTCTAACAATTTCACCAAACCAATCTGTTAATAATTGACCTTCTGAATAATTGCAAGAAGTCACGGTTGCAGATGATATAGTTATAGACCCATTGCTACTTGCACTACATCCTGAATTGGTACAAGTAGCATTATAAGTACCTGCACTATTAACTGTTTTAGAAGAACCCGTTGTTCCATCATTCCAAGTAATAGTTCCACTACAACCAGTTGCTGTTAATGTAGCACTTTGTCCAGCACTTATGCTAGTCGGATTTGATGTAATTGATGGTGTTGGTGAAGTACATGTTCCCCAATCTTGAAAAATCTCAGCCGAAACTCTACCACTTGCATTTGAATTGTTTATGTATTGAGTTGAAGAACAGTAAACATTTACCTGTTCTGCGGTTGCAGGAATAAATACTTGATTATCTTCCCCAAAAACAGAAGAACCAAATTCTCTTGAACAGCCATCTGAAGTAGTATTCCAACCAAGTTCAGGATTATTTAAATCATATCCATACGGAGAATCTGTTGTAGCATTTCGTTCTACTAATTCCACAGGAAATTTTCCTACCCATAATACGTTCTGAGCATTTGGGTCATCTGTACGTTTGAAATTTATAATCAATTTTATAAAAACTCTATTTTTTTGTGCTTCAATTCCTGCTTTATCTACCTCCCAACCCCTAAAAGGCATTTGCCCATCTGCTCTTTCCATTTTGGCAGAACCTGAAGGTATATCTGATGTTCCTATATCAATAGGTCTTAGGGGACTTAACGTACCATCTGTACCTTGACTCCATATATCAGAAGTTTTAGCTACTGTCCTAGAAAGGCATCCTAAATCTGCATACTCGGTTCTAAAGCCATATGTTTTTTCTGCAGAATCAAAATAGTCAAATTGTAAATTACCTGTTCCTAAGCCATTTTTTAGAAGATCTGTATCACTAATTTGACCTTCTATTACAATAGCACCTTTGATATCTTGAATAACCATTTTATGAGCAGGGTTTACCATAATATTACTCATTGAAAGCCAATTAGTAATTTTAAAATCATAGTCAACAATCGTTCTTCTATAATCTACATATGGATCTGTCGTAACTTTTCCACCCCGAGTATCGTATGTATTTTGTCTTACAAGAAAGTGACCTGTTCGGCTTTTTTTTCGATAAGCTACTATAGGTGTATGTAATAAGTTGACAACCCCCATGGTATTGTTATAAATCGGTTTTCTTGCAGCAATAATTGGTGATGGTTGACTATTTAGTGAAGTTTGATTTGAACCAGGATTGGCTATAATAATATCAGACCAAGGATCCGTTTTAACAATTGTTCCAGTTAGTTCAGAATTCATTTTAATGGCCATAGGTGTTATTTTTACTTCTTGTGGTCCTGCTGCTTGCCCACCACCAGTAAAAAAGTCAATGGCACTGAGTGCAAGTCCCACGTATGGAAGAGCATTAAGTCCCGTTTTTAAAAATCCTAGAACTTTGGCATCAGACACCAAAGTTTCTAGTTTAGATTTTGATGGGTCTGTAGCTTTTAGTGTACTTATTACTCCTTGAAGGCTACCTGTTTTAGGGTTTGGTCTTGCTATAATATCGACTGCTATTTTTTCCCATTTAGAGTCATGGGTTTCTAGCATACTAGTTTTAAACTTATCCAAACTATTGTAAGTTTCCATAGCATTTTTAGCCAATTTAGTAACATCGCTTACACTAATATTACCCAGTGTCACACTTTTATCTTGCGGTGGGGCAATATCTTGAGCTACTAGAGTTCCATTTGATACAATTGTTCCAGTAAGCTTACTTTCCTGAGTTGATGATATTTTAAAAATAAGTTCCGAATAATTCATACAAGTACAGGGATCATAACTGATTGGAAACTCTGCAACAAACCAATCCCCTGGCGTATTTTTAGCATTTACAATAGAGTGTAAAGATTTATTACTAACTTTATCTAAAGCTACAGGATAACCAACAGTTGATAATGCACCTGTTGAAACACCATTATTAGAAAAATAGAGTTCAACATTAGCACGTTGGTAGGCATTTCCACGAGTATTGACGGATAAAAATGCTCGTAATAATCCTGTAAAACGATTATAGAAAATCATATATGGATGAGAAATAGAGGCTCCATTTGCATCTCCAAGGCTTACATTTTTTTGTAGCAATTCCCAACCATCATTATAAGAGTAATTCTGTCCAAAAACAATATAATTAAGATTTGCATTGTTGGATTGAAAGAAAGGGGATGTAATAGGATTAATATTAATATTATTATCTGCCCACTTGATACCAAAGCTTGGACTAAGCCAGTTAAAATTGCCTGAAAGGGTGGGGTTAGAGGAAGAGTTATTTGGTGTAAGCACACAGCTTTGTGCATTAACATCTCCTCCCCATTTTACATTGAATATAAAAAATAATAGACAGGTAAATACGAGAGTATTACGTAACATAAAATAGGGTGTTTTTTAGTTTATAATAGATAATTAGAATATTTATAATACTTAATTAAAATAACTATTTTGCCATCAAATTAGAGCCAATATTAAGCGTTTGCCAATCAAATTAGAAATAGCAATGCAACATTGATTTTTTGATTTAGTTATAAATCAAAAAGAGGGTCTATCAGATTTGGAAATAATTTTTTTACTATAATATTTTAAGTGGATTAGTAAAGACAGGCAAAATAGGCATTTTGGTGTCGGTGAACTATGTAGCTACATTATTGTTTCAAATTTATACTTATTATATTTTTAAGGCAAGTTTTTAGATGTTTTTTGTTGAAAATTGAGGGTAAGGTTTTTTGTTTGAAGATTAATAAATTATATATCCTAACCCACAACCTCCGATTTCTCTAATTTAAACGAAAAGGTTGTGCCCTTCTCAGGCTTTGAAGCTACTGAAATTTTGGTTCTATGGGCATTTAAAATATGTTTTACAATGGCTAAGCCTAAGCCAGATGAACCATCCGAACGACTGCGGGCTTTATCTACTCTATAAAATCGCTCAAAAATTCTATTTAAATGTTCTGGGGCAATCCCCGGTCCATTGTCTTTAATGGATATTTTCCAGTCTTTTTTATCTTCTTCAAAATTTACAATAACTGTCCCGTTTTCATTGCCGTATTTAATGCCATTTTCTACCAAATTTGTTATTACTTGCCCAATACGTTGCGAATCGGCTTTTACCCAAACCTGCGTCTGTGGCGACTTAATTTGTAAGGTAGCATTTTTAGCTTTTGCCTTCCCTTCCAGTTGTTCAAATACTTCTTTGGTAATCTGTTTGATGTCTACCCGCTCTCGGTGCATTTTGATATCACCTGTTTCCATTTGTGAGAGCGTCAGTAAATCTTTTACCAAAATATCCAATCCGTCTAAACTCTTGGCAGCTTTTATCAAAAAGCGTTCACGAACATTTTCATCGTCCATCGCACCATCCAACAACGTATGTACAAAGCCCTGTGCAGCAAAAATCGGCGTTTTTAATTCATGTGAAACATTCGCTAGAAATTCACGACGATACTTTTCCAGACGCTTAAGCTCGGTTACTTCCTGTTCTTTTTTGGATACATATACAAACAGCTCGTCATTCAGTTTCTTCAACGGGTTATTGTTTTTATATAACTTCTTTCGAGTGACACCAAAATCTTTGATTTTTAAACGATTGATGGAATCATACATCTTGTTGATTTCTTGAAAAACCAAATAATCTAATACGAAGTAGATAAGAATTCCTGCTACAATTAACGAAGCAACAAAACTGACAAACAGAACATTACCATTCGATTCTGGTAGAAAAGAAAGAAAAGCCGTAATAAATGCTGCAATAACGATAGCCAATAAAGTGGCTAACAATTTGGGATTCAGAAGCATGACAAAGCCGAATTCGTTTTAAAAAATATAATTTGTGCTCAACTAAAGCAATAAAAGTATCAATCAATATGCAAGTTTGGTGTTTTTTAGCGATAATTCGTATTAAATTTATGAAAATGAATACGAAAATGATTTCCTAAATCGTAGCTCAATAATTCTTTTGTACCTTTGTTCTTTCCTTAAACATTTTGAGGGGATTGAATTTTGAGTTGGAATCGTCACTCAATGGCTCAATCACTCAATCACTCATTAAAAATGCAACTCAATCAATTAACCGCAATCTCTCCCATCGATGGGCGTTACCGCAAGCAAGTAGAAAGCCTTGCCCCTTTTTTCTCTGAATTTGGATTGATCAAATATCGTGTTCGTATTGAAATTGAATACTTTATTGCACTTTGTGAAATACCTTTGCCTCAATTAGAATCAATCAATAAAGATTTATTTTCTGCCTTGCGCGACATTTATCTTAATTTTTCTGAAGAAGATGCCCTTTGGATTAAGGAAACCGAGAAAGTAACGAACCATGATGTCAAGGCGGTTGAATATTTTATCAAACATAAACTAGATAAATTCGGTATCAACGAATACCTAGAATTTATTCACTTTGGACTTACCTCTCAGGATGTTAACAATACTGCCATTCCGTTGTCTTTGTTAGAAGCCATGAACGAAGTATTGGTGCCAAAATTAGAAGAGGTAATTGCTAAGATTGAGGCCTTGGCCGAAGAGTGGAAAAATGTACCATTGTTAGCACACACACACGGACAACCTGCTTCGCCTACACGCTTGGGGAAAGAGTTTATGGTGTTTGTAGAAAGAATGGAACGCCAGATGGATTTATTGAAAACCATTCCATATTCTGCAAAATTCGGTGGAGCAACAGGTAATTTCAATGCACACAACGTAGCTTACCCAGAAAACAATTGGATCGCATTTGGTAATTCATTTGTAAGTTCATTGGGTTTGGTACGTAGCAAATACACGACGCAAATAGAGCATTATGATAACCTAGCGGCATTAATGGATAATTTAAAACGATTGAACAGCATCGTTTTAGACTTAGACCGTGATATTTGGACGTATGTTTCGATGGGCTATTTCAAACAAAAAATCAAAGCAGGCGAAGTAGGCTCGTCAGCAATGCCACATAAAGTAAACCCGATTGATTTTGAAAACTCAGAAGGAAATGTGGGAATCGCTAATGCATTGTATGAATTTTTAGCGGCAAAGCTACCAGTTTCTCGTTTACAAAGAGATTTAACAGACTCTACAGTATTAAGAAATTTAGGCGTGCCTATTGGTCATCAATTAATTGCTTTAACGGCTTTATTGCGTGGTTTGAATAAATTAGAATTGAACCAAGAAGCCATCAACGCTGATTTGGAAGACAATTGGGCGGTTGTGGCTGAGGCAATTCAAACGATTTTAAGAAGAGAAAGCTATCCACAGCCTTACGAAGCCTTAAAAGCATTGACACGTAAGAATGATAAAATTACAGAAAAAACAATTTCTGAATTTATCGATAGCTTGGAAATCAGTGATAAAGTAAAATATGAATTAAGAAGAATTACGCCATTCAATTATGTGGGGGTTTTGGAGTAATCAAACGAATATTTAATGAAGGCTTTAGGCATTTATTTGCTTAAAGCCTTTATTATTTATTTGTTTTAAGAATAATACTTTTCTATTTAAAAATTATTTCTGAACCTTTTTTAGTAGCATAGCCATCTTCCACCAAAATAGCTCCAAGAATATAGGCAATCTGGCTTGTTCTTAAGTTCTTGATTATCCATTCTCCCATACTTCCCGTAGGTGGTTTGTCAAGACTCGTCCCTATTGGAACTGTTTTCCCTGCAAACTCTTTAATTAGTTTTTCATAGTCTTTCTTAGGAAGTTCGACTTTCCATTTTAAGTCAGCACCATAATAAATTACAGTTTTAGAATCATTAGAGTCGTCATATTCAAAAAAAGTTCTTTCACCCCAAGTTTTAAGTCTTTTCATTTTCTATATTATTCACTTATTTTCAGAAATGAATATACAAATGTTTTTTGGATTTCAAGTAGATGAAAAATTATAAACGCTTTATTAGACCTGAAAAAATATGTTATCCACAATTTTTTTCACAATATTTTTTGAATCTAATTTTTAAATACTAAGTTTGTGAAATCAAATGCATAAAAATGACAACAACATTCAAAAATACTTCATGGTGGTGGCAACTGGCAAGCGTCCGTTGAACAGAATCATAATGTATTTTCGATAAAGATATTTTTCTTCACGAAAGGCTTACTGTTCAACCAGTAAGCCTTTTTTGTTTTGCTCTTTCAAACAATCACTAATTAAGCATGACTTTTTCAGTAAAAACAACCCAAAAGAAACGTTTAGCCGATACCATTACGCCCGTTGGAATCTTTCTGAAATTGCGTAATAAGTTCAAGAATTCGGTTATTTTAGAAAGTGCCGACTATCATGGAAAAGAACATGGTTATAGCCATATTGCTTGCGACCCTGTAGCAAGTATTATTGTTGATAATGATGTAGTTACCCAAACTTTTCCAGACGGTACGACGGAAACTTTCAAATTGAATCACCGCAAAGATGCCGTAAAAGCCTTGATGGACTTTGCCAATCGTTTTCAATGGGAACGTCAACCTGATTATGCCCCGATGGCCAATGGTATGTTTGGGCATATTGCTTATGATGCCGTAGAGTATTTTGAAGATATTGAGATACAGGAAAAAAACGAAAACACGGAAATGCCTTCTATCATTTACTATGTTTATCGTTATGTAATAGCCATCAATCATTTTAAAGATGAGATGTTCCTTTACGAACATGAATATGAAGGAGAAAAAAAGAAAAATACAGATGGTGTAAAAGGACTTGAATCTCTGGAAATGCTTTTAGGGATGCCTCATTATGCTACAAAGTCATTCAAATTAACGGGAGAGGAAATTACTAATTATACGGATGATGAAATGCGGGTAATTATCCAAGAATGTATCAAACATTGTTTGCGTGGAGATGTTTTCCAGATAGTGCCTTCTCGTCGTTTTAGCCGTACTTTTGAGGGAGACGATTTTCAGGTATATCGTGCTTTGCGTTCTATCAACCCATCGCCCTATATGTTCTATTTCGATTACGAAAAGTATAGAATTTTTGGTGCATCGCCCGAAAAACAAATTGGCATAAAAAATGGAATGGCAGAAATTCATCCCATTGCAGGTACTTTCAGAAGAACAGGTGATGATGAAAAAGATGCAGAATTGGCACGTGAATTATTAGCCGACCCTAAAGAATCTGCTGAACATGTAATGTTGGTAGATTTAGCAAGAAACGATTTGTCAAGAAGTTCGGACGTGGTAAAGGTAGAAACGTTTAAAGAGGTACAGTTTTACTCACACGTTATCCACTTGGTTTCTAAGGTAACAGGCAAAATGACGGATGGAACAAATCCACTGCAATTAGTAGCGGATACTTTCCCTGCGGGAACGCTTTCTGGTTCGCCAAAGCATAATGCGATGAGTATCATTAACCGCTTAGAAAACGTGAATCGTCATATTTATGGGGGAGCAATTGGCTACATGGATTTTGTCGGAAATTTTAATCATGCCATCGCTATTCGTACTTTCATGAGTAAAAACAATACACTTTATTATCAGGCAGGAATGGGTGTAGTAGCCAAATCGGTGATTGAAAATGAAATGCAAGAAATCAAATTAAAATTAGGCGCATTAAGAAAAGCCTTGGATATGGCGGAGGGAATTTAGATAGTAGCAGTCAGCGATGAGCTTTGAGCAATCAGCTGAAAAGATTTATTCTTTCCGTTTAATTAAAATAAGAATGCAGCTCAAGGCTCATAGCTCAAAGCTGATAGCTAAAAAATACAATCATGAAAATATTAGTCCTTGATAATTACGATTCCTTCGTATATAACTTAGTCTATATCTTAAAAGATTTAGGCAATCAAGTGGATGTATTCCGCAACGATAAGATTTCATTAGAAGAGGTAGGTAAATACGATAAAATATTGCTTTCACCTGGCCCTGGTATTCCCGAAGAAGCAGGTATTTTATTAGATGTCATTCGTGAATATGCCCCAACAAAATCTATTTTTGGGGTTTGCCTTGGGCATCAAGCCATTGGAGAAGCCTTTGGTGCTAAATTGCACAACATGGGCGATGTATTGCATGGCGTAACTACGAAATGTATCATTACAGAGCCATCAGAGATTCTTTTCCAAGGAGTGCCCAATGAAGTAAACGTTTGTCGCTATCACTCATGGACAGTCGTAAAAGAGACCATGCCTGCCGAACTAAAAGTAACAGCACTCGATGAACAAGGCTATGTAATGGCGGAAGCACACTCGCTTTATGATGTAAGAGGTGTTCAGTTTCACCCAGAGGCCTACCTTACAGAATATGGCGTGAAAATGGTAGAGAACTGGGTTAAAATCTAATACAAAAAATAAACCATAGCTGATTGCCCATTGCTAACAGCGAATTAGTATGAAAATTTACTTACAAAAAAGAACAGAAGGTAATGCTTTAACCCAAGAAGAAGCCCAAGCAGCTTTGGGAATTATAGCCAGAGGGGAAGCCAATAATAGCCATATTGCAGCTTTTCTGACTACCTATATGATGAACCCCATTACTTCAGCAGAATTAGCGGGATTTCGTGATGCGATGTTGGAATTAGCCCTCACAATAGACCTTTCCGCTTATGACCCAATGGATGTTTGCGGAACAGGCGGTGATGGCAAAGACACTTTTAATATATCAACTACGGCATCTTTTGTAGTAGCAGGAGCTGGTCAGAACGTGGCAAAGCATGGTAATCATGGCGTGTCGTCGTCTGTGGGTTCATCAACTGTATTAGAATACCTTGGGGTAAAATTTAGTAATGATGCTGATTTCCTTCGTCAGAAAATAGAGACTTCTGGAATCTGCTTTTTACATGCGCCATTGTTTCATCCTGCCATGCGTTTTGTCGGTCCTATTCGCAAAGAATTAGGCATGAAAACGTTCTTTAATATGCTTGGACCAATCTTGAATCCTGCCTTGGTACAAAAGCAAATTACAGGAGTTTATAATTTAGATGTCTTGAAATTGTATGGGGAATTACTCCAAAAATCTTATAAAAATTATGGTGTAATTTATGCCTTAGATGGCTACGATGAAGTGTCGTTGACATCAGATTTTAAATTGATTACGGTAAAAGGAGAAGAGACTTTTTCACCTGAGCAGTTGGGTTTTACAAGATGCAAACAAGAAGATTTGCATGGAGGAAGTACGGTAGAAGAATCGGCTAAAATATTAATCAATATTCTTGAAAACAAAGGCACTAAAGCCCAAACAGAAGCTGTAATCGCCAATGCCGCTACGGCTTTATATTGTGCAGATAATACTTTGAGCTTACCAGATGCCATTTTGAAGGCCAAAGAATCATTAGAAAGTGGTAAAGCCTTGGCGGGTTTCAAGCAATTTATTCAGTAAAATATTTAGATACAAATGACTATTTTAGATAAAATTATCGCCCATAAAGCACAAGAAGTAGCCCAACGTAAGGAACAAGTTTCTGTTCAGGAGTTAGAAAAAAGTGGCTTTTTTGCTAAAACGAATAATTCCTTAAAAACAAGTTTGCTTAATCCTGCATCTTCAGGAATCATTGCTGAATTTAAAAGAAAGTCGCCTTCAAAAGGTATCATCAATGGAAATGTAACGGTGGAGGAAGTAACGGCTGGCTATGTAAAAGTTGGTGCAGCTTGCTTATCGGTATTGACAGATTTTGAATTCTTCGGAGGTTCAAGCGAAGATTTTCTGAAAGCTCGTCGTACTAATCCGACGATTCCGATGATTCGTAAAGATTTTATGATAGATGAATACCAAATCATTGAAGCAAAATCTTTGGGTGCAGATGTAATCCTTTTGATTGCGGCAAATTTGACACCTCAACGTATACAAGATTTAGGAAAACTGACGAAAGAATTGGGGATGGAAACTCTCTTGGAAATTCATGACGAAGAAGAATTAAATCGTAGTTTAAATCAATACATTGATGTAATAGGTGTCAATAACCGTAACCTCAAAAATTTTGCTGAGCAAAATGTAAATGCATCATTGGAATTAGCCGAAAAAATTCCTGCTGAATGTATCAAGATTTCAGAAAGCTGTATTTCACAAGCTGAGACGATTAAATTATTAAAAACCGTGGGTTACAAAGGCTTTTTAATTGGTGAAACTTTTATGAAAACCGATAATCCTGCGGAGGCTTTGAAAACATTGATTGATGAGGTAAAAGCTTAAGACTTCTCGCTCCGAAGCAAATTTATTAAAAATGAAATGCTATTTCAATTTACTATTAGCTGGTGACTTAAGTCACCAGCTAATAGTAAATTGAAGGAAAAGCTTTGTCAAATGTCCCAAACAGGCTTAAAACTTCCCTATTATTGCCAAATATCCCATTATCTTGTTCGTTTTCCCAAGAATTTTATCGGTTTGTATGTAAGTGCTAATTTTGACTCAATCAAAAAACAAGCATTTAACACAAATCGAATACTGAAATGGAAATAGTTTTAAAAATGGCATTATATGTTCATATCGTTGCAGGCTTTACAGCTTTAACAACTGGATTAGTACCCATGTTTGCCAAAAAAGGAGGAAAAGCTCATGTGTTTTGGGGCAATGTATTTTACTGGGCGATGTTCTTAGTAGCATTAACGGCTTTGATGCGCTTTAAAATGGAATTTCGCCTAATTTTCTTGACTGGTATTGCCGTTTTTAGTTTTTATAATACTTTCACGGGAGCGAGACTAATACGCATGAAGAAAAATCTACAACCTGAATTCGTTGATTGGTTTGGTGCTATCTTAACCATCGTAAGTGCTTTTGCTATGATGGCTTTTGGGGTGTTAGCCTATCAAAAAGGGGTTGCTTTTTATGCTATTTTGTTTACTATTTTTGGTGTATTTTCTTTATTGATGGCAACGGAAGATTTAAGGGTATTTTTAGGGAAGAAGGTTGTCAATAATACAGGAGCTGTACAAGCAAGATATTGGTTTCAAAACCATATTTCCAGAATGGGCGGTGCTTATATCGCTACCGTAACGGCATTTTTAGTAGTAAATAATCCTCCCTATATTCCAGGTTTAGTAGTTTGGATTGCACCGGGTGTAATAGGTGGAATAATTATTGGAAGAACTCGTAGATATTATATGGAGAAGGCAAAAAGTAGGCTTTAGGCAAATATTAATATACACTCATGGCATGACTAACATAATATTATTTCTTCTGAAAATAACTTGGTAGTCATGCCATGAGTATCATTAAGTAAATTTTGCTATACCAAGTTTGTTTCTTCAAAAATAATATTCCCTTTCGTAAGACCTTACTTTTCTTGTCTTGACACAAGAAAAGTAACAAAAGAAAGTCAAGAAATTCCGAAACTCGCTTCGCTCAAACAGCGGAATTTTGAAATATGCTGACGCCATACTAATAATATAATAAGGAATAAACTCTTTAATAGTACAATCTTGGCAGTAAGCTCTAAACAAAATGCCTAAAGCTTACAGCCTATTGCCTAAAGCAAATCTTATCTTTCAAACAACATTCTTTTGCCTGTAACACTTTCGTCAAATGTACCGTCTTGGAATGCTAAATGCCCTGAAACGATTGTATGCGTGATTTTTGAATGTAAAGTCTGTCCTTCTAATGGCGACCATCCACATTGGTAGAAAACATTTTCTTTGGTAACTGTAGTGCTTTCATTCAAATCTACCAAGACTAAATCAGCCCAATAGCCTTCGCGGATATAGCCTCTTTTAGCAATCTGAAAACAATCTGCCACAGCGTGCGACATCTTCTCTGCAATTTTCTCTAAAGAGATTTTACCTTCTTTATAAAACTCTAACATCAAATTCAAAGGATGCTGTACCAAAGGCAAACCCGATGGCGAAGACCAATAAGGATTTTGTTTTTCAGCCCAAGTGTGCGGAGCATGGTCGGTAGCAATTACGTCTATTCTATCGTCTAACAACGCTTTTAACAATTGCTGTTTGTGTCCATCGGCTTTTACGGCAGGATTACATTTTATCTGATTCCCCAAGGTTTCATAGTCGCGCGCATCAAACCAAAGGTGATGCACACAAACCTCCGCCGTAATTTTTTTCTCTTTTAAAGGAATCTCATTCGTAAACAATGCTGTTTCCTCGCCAGTAGTAATATGCAGAATATGCAGGCGAGCATTATGACGTTTGGCTAATTCAACCGCCATTGATGACGATTTATAACAAGCCTCCACATTCCTGATTTCAGGGTGTACTCTCGGATGTGGATTATCACCAAAGCGTTGTTTATAAATCTCAGTATTGGCGCGAACCGTTGCTTCGTCTTCGCAGTGTGTAGCAATCAGCATCGGACTTTTAGAGAAAATATTTTCAAGAGTTTTCTCATTATCTACCAACATATTGCCCGTTGAAGAACCCATGAATACCTTAACGCCACAAACATTCTGGATATTGGTTTTCAAAACCTCTTCAATATTATCATTAGAAGCACCCATATAAAAAGAGTAATTGGCCAACGATGTACGAGCAGCAATATCGTATTTGTCAGCTAATAAATCTTGGTTCAAAGCATTGGGAACAGTATTAGGCATTTCCATAAAGGAAGTAACACCACCCGCTACCCCAGCACGAGCCTCTGAATGAATACAGGCTTTGTGGGTCAATCCAGGCTCACGGAAATGCACTTGGTCGTCAATTACGCCAGGGAAAAGGTATTTTCCTTTAGCATCAATGACAGTATCGGCAGTTAAGCCAGCTAGATTGTTGTCAATTTTTTCAATGAATCCGTCTTTTACAAAAACGTCTACCGATTGAATTTTGCCTTCGTTAACTACTTGGGCATTCAGAATAAGTATTGTGTTCATCCTTAAATCAGGCTCAAATTTACTTGCTTAATTTATCAATTTGTTTGGGTACTATATCGATGGCTTTTTCCACTACTTTCGGAGCGAGTGGCTGTACCAGTGGGTAAAGATAAACTTTTTCAGCATCACTTGCGGGAATTTTAATGCCAATGGCGGTAATTAACCAGATGAAGATACTGATACCAAAAGCCCAAGTGAAGGCTCCGACAACAGCACCCGCAAAAGAATCAAAATTTCCTAAAACGGTATAACGGATAGATTTTCGTAAGGTCCATCCTAGTTTATTAATAAGGTAGACAATAGGGAAGAAAACAGCTCCAAAACCAATATAAGGCATGATTTTGTTCGTTACGCTATTGCTTATATAAGGCGAAGCCAGGTCGCTAGCAAAGCCTAATGTACGAAAACCAATAATGACAGAAACTACAAAAGCGATAATAGAAATGATTTCAATGATAATGCCTCGTTGATAACCAATATAAGCTCCCCAGAGGGTTGGAAGAAGTATGAAAATATCGATTGGTTGCATAGATACGAGATTGAGTAACACAGGAATCTTCCTATATTAATTACCTCATCCTCAATTTTCTATTACTAGCGAGGGACTTAAGTCCCTTGCTAGTAATAGAAAATTGATTTAACAGCCCAACAGATACTCGGTTAGAGGTGCTGTGCCTACGGATAAGGTTATGCAAAACTGGTCGTTTTGTTATGATAAGATTTCCTTAAAACAAAAAACTAACTCAAAATAGCTTTCACCATCGCAGAAATTACTTTACCGTCTGCTAGTCCAGCTAATTCTTTCGTAGCAACACCCATGATTTTACCCATGTCAGACGGAGCAGAAGCACCTACACGTACTTTGATTTCTTCTAATTTAGCACGAAGTTCGTCTTCTGTTAATTGCTTTGGTAAGAATTCCTCGATAATTGCAAGCTCGATTTGTTCCTTTTCAGCCAAATCCGCACGACCTTGTGTTGTAAATATATCTAAAGAATCTCTTCTTTGTTTAGCAGCTTTTGTCAATAATTTTAATTCAACATCTGCTGGCAAGTCTCCACTGGCATTGTTTCCAGAAGTTTCTTCTAACAGAATTAATGCTTTTAAAGCACGTAAAGTGCGAAGACGGTCTTGGTCTTTTGCACGCATGGCATCTTTAATGCCGCTTTCAATATTGGTTTTTAATGACATGATTTTATTTGAGATTTTGAAAATATGTAATTTTGAAAATGTTTCTTTTTCAAAATACGTATCTTTGGCCCATTCACAGAACATTATTATTTGGATAAATGTTCTTTTACAAAGGTAATAAAACAGTTATCAGTTATTTGGCTTAGCGTATCAGTATTTTATCCATCATGGGTGTAAAATACATAAATATGGAGCTTTTATCATTTTTCAGTATGACTAAATTAAGTGTTAATATCAATAAGATTGCTACTTTAAGAAATTCAAGAGGAGGCGATAACCCCAATGTAGTAAAAGTAGCTTTAGACTGCGAGCGTTTCGGTGCAGAAGGCATTACAGTACACCCCCGACCAGACGAACGCCATATCCGTTATCGTGATGTATTTGATTTAAAGGAAGTGGTCACAACGGAATTTAATATTGAAGGAAACCCATCAGAGAAAAAGTTTGTAGAATTGGTGTTAGCTAACAAGCCAACGCAAGTAACCTTAGTGCCCGATGCCTTAGGGGCAGTGACATCTAATGCAGGTTGGGATACCATAAAATACAAAAGTCAGTTAATTGATTTAGTTGCTCAGTTCAAAGAAGCAGGTATCCGAACATCCATCTTTGTAGATGCCGATGTAAGAATGGTAGAAGGTGCAAAAGAAACAGGTACAGACCGCATCGAACTTTATACCGAACCTTATGCAGAACATTACTTTAAAAACAAAGAATTAGCCATTCGTGATTTTGTAACTGCCGCTACCAGAGCCAACGAATTAGGTTTAGGCTTGAACGCAGGACACGATTTGAGTTTGGATAACCTTAGGTATTTTCAACAAAACATTCCTAATCTTTTAGAAGTATCCATCGGTCACGCACTAGTTTGCGATGCCCTTTATTTGGGTTTAGAGAATACAGTACAGTTGTATTTGAGAGAGACGAAGGCAGCAGAGGATTGATTAGTTGTTAAGATTGATTAAATGAATAAAACCAAGGTTTAAAGACGATTTGACATTAATAATCTTATGATTTATATTGGTTAATGTTGTGTTCAATGAATCTTAAAGATTTATCCTCCCTTAATAGAGAAATAGCGTATAAATAATACTAACTGCTAGTATTATTTATACGCTATTTCAAGTTAATTTAAATCTCTACTTACAATTATCAATAGTGATTTTTCCACTAATCTTCAATGTATTAGTAGATGAAGTATAGCTTGCAGTAGCTGTAATACTCTTTTCTGGAGGGAAAGTAGTAGTACCTTTACTCGGAGTAAACGTTGTAGAATAGTTTTTACCATCGTAAGGAACTACCACCACATAAGGAACATTGTTTTCTAATACAGCGGTAGCTGTTCCAGAAGTAGCGTAAATGTTAATAGCCTTACTAATATTTTCACTCTGCTTATAAATAGATACATACCCTGTATATTTAATAGTAAGGCTTTTGTTACTACATTTAGCATCCATTACAAAATTTACATTGATTTTTTCTGGTACTATAACTGGGGCAACATTAACAGTAATAGAGCTTGTATTACATGGATTAAAGAATCCCGTTTCAGCTACTTTATCGTATCCGCGTCCATTAAATACTACTATTTTGACGCTAGTATTTGGAACTTTCGGTATTGTAGTTGTGAAACCGTCATATAATTCTACCCCTGCACTCCAAGTAGTATTAGAATATAAACCACTAAGATATTGCCCACGAGCGTCTAATATTTCAACCCAATATACTTTCCTTGCACTTGGATTAGGCATTCTAACCGTCACTGTAAAGGGTTTATAACAAGTACTCACCCACCAGTCCACATTCCAAGCTGATAAGTGTGTTACATTGAAATCAGCTTTCAATTTACCATCTGTTCCTGTTGTAACAGTGGCTAAACTTTCATATTGCCATTGTCCAGTTTCTTCATTTAAACTCCAAACAGGAATAGTTTCACCAGACTTTACTGCATTTCCAGTTGTTGGGTTAACTAAGCTATTATTTAAATCCATACTCACACCAACTGGCTTTGAGAAGCTTTTAACTTCTTTCCCACCAACAAACATATCGATTGCCATAAAGCCAGCCGTTTGGAAAACAACTCCACCATCAATAGCTTTTCCGTCAGTACCAATAACATTAGGAGCAGAGAAGCCTCCTGGGAAAGACAAAATTGAACTTTCTGTGCCTGTGCCATAATGTGCAACCCTAGACTCAAGCTGTGTGCCTGTTAAAACACTCCCTGACGCATCTAACAACTGTGTTCCTGCTGCAATAGCAACCTTTGATGCCTCAGTCATGGTTGATGTTTTAGGTGTTACAAGACTAATTTCAGGAGTTGTGTTTCCAGTCAGAGGAGATTGTTGGATTGTTGCAGAGGTTCCCTCTGCAGGGTTTGCATATTCAACTGCCTGAACTTGAAATTCATTAGCATCGGTTCCAGTAACGGTTATTTGTTGTGTTACTGGTGTAAAACCCGGAATTTCGGCAGAAACTGTAAATGAAAGAGGATTTGCAGGAGTAGGTATTGTTTTGGTGTCCAATGCTAGTGTTACTAGCCCATTTGCAGCTTTGTAATCTTTGCCCCCTTCACTCATAACAACTAAACCAGCATCTTTACCGCTGACTTTAATAGAGAAGTTTGTAGGTTGATTCGTTGCTGTACTTTTGGCATTGACAAATCTAATTAATACTGGAGAGGTATAAATATCGGCATTCACTACTAACTCAACACCATCTAAAGGGTTTATTTTCTGGCAAGCTACAATTAAGGTAAGTCCAAACAATACATATATCATTGGGCGAAAGAAGGAAGTAAATTTTATGTTCATTTTCTTAGAATAAAGTTTAAATAATTTTCAATTAGTCTAATCTTATGGCTAGTCTTAGATTAATAACTGGCCAATAGTGCCAATCTTTCATGTTTTCTTGTACTATAGCTTGTTGTTCACTCATGCTACTGAGTCGTTTCTCACCAGTTATTATCACCTCTGGTGTTTTTGTGTAATAAGTACCCAACTCAAAGCCAAAGCCTATTCTACTTTTTGGGATGGTACGTCCAAAACCTAAGCCAGCAAATGGAGCAATGCTTTTACCATAATCTACCGACAACTTAACATTTCCAATTTCGTCGGGCGTAAAGCTCGTGCTTCCAAAAGTATAAGTACCTGTGGGAGTAACTACTACCGATACTTTTCCTTTGTCGATATACGATGCACCACCAAATAGCTTAAAACTACTTTTCTTGAAGGGGTGGTATTCAAAAGATAAACCTGCCATTGCTAGGTCTGCATCCCCTGCTAATTTCACATCCTCGTCAGAGGCATTAGTAGTGGTATTGACATTGTATTTGAAATAACTGAAACCCAGACGGGCAGTAACTTTAGGACTTAATGCGTAGGCTAAATCAATTCCTGGCGTTGTGCCAAGATTCAAAGAAAGACCTAGTTTATGATTGTTTTTTGTTTTTGAAGAGTCAGCTATGGTAATATCTTTAGCAAAGATATTGCTGCTTATTAGAAACAAATACAAAAGCAATAAACTAGTGGTAGTTTTTGTTTTCATCGGAAGTTAAGTTTAAGATATGATGGTAAATATAGTTTCTTTTTAATTTTAAGCAATATATTACTGAATATTTTTATTATACGGTAGATGGGTTTTTCCTTTTCTGCGTAAAATTGCATGAATTCCTATGTTGAGCGAGAGAGTAGAAGGGCTTTTATCACTAGAATAAATGGATAATGAAAGGTGCTTTAGTGAATCCGTAGAAAAGATTCACTAAAGTACTTATTTTTACGCTAATTTCTCAATTAAGATATCAGCAATTCTTTCTGAAGTATGTCCGTCCCAAAGTGGAGGGATTTGTCCTTTTTTCGTTTTTCCTGCTAAAACTTCTAAGAACTTTTCATGGACTGTTACAGGATTTAAATCAGCTAAAAGTTGGTTCGTACCAATTTCAACCGTGATAGGTCTTTCAGTAGAATCCCTAAAAGTCAAACATGGGATTTGTAAGAAAGTAGTTTCTTCTTGAATCCCTCCCGAATCTGTAATAATAATAGTGGCATTTTGCATCAACTGCAAAAACTCTAAATATCCCTGTGGTTCAGTTAAAACTAAGCCTTCGATAGCTTCAAGTCTTTCAGATAAACCAAATTTCTTGAAATTATTAGCCGTACGAGGGTGAATAGGCAACACTACTTTTTTATAACGAGCAGTATCTTCGATTACATTCAAAATCGCTTCTAAACCCTCTGGTGTATCTACATTCGCAGGGCGGTGCATAGTCACTACTGCATAACTATCTTTTTGCAGATTCAAATCATCCAAAACGCTAGTTTGCTTCGCTTTTTCTAAATAATGCACCAACGAATCAATCATCACGTTGCCTACAAAAAATACTTTTTCGTCGGGTACACCTTCGTGCTTTAAATTATCCACACCCGACTGTTCAGTAATAAATAAATATTCTGATACACTATCAGTTAAGATTCTGTTCAGTTCTTCAGGCATCGAACGGTCGCCACTTCTTAAACCTGCTTCTACGTGTGCCACAGGAATATGAGATTTGATTGCGACCAACGTACAAGCCAACGTAGCGTTTACATCGCCTACGACCAACACTAAATCAGGTTTTTCTACTAATAAAACCTTCTCGAATTCAAGCATCGTTTTGGCTGTTACTTCCGTATGCGAACCACCACCAACACCCAAGAAATAATGAGGCTTTGGCATTTGAAGTTGCTCGAAGAAAACGTCACTCATCTTGGCATCAAAATGCTGACCAGTGTGAACAATTTTCGATTCAATCTCTGGACGTTGTTCAAAAGCACGGTGCAAAGGTGCTACTTTCATAAAGTTTGGTCTTGCACCAACGATGTTTAATATTTTTATCATAATGTTATTATAAACGTTGCATTAATTTCACAACCATACTGTCTTTCCAAGGCTTGAAAGTACCTGCGATAATGTGTTCTCTGGCTTGTTTTACCAACCATAAGTAAAAACTTAGGTTATGCACACTCGCTATCATCGCCCCTAGCATTTCGTCTGCTTTCAACAAATGGCGAACATAAGCCTTTGTATAAAAATTACTGGCATAACAGTCTAACCCCGTGTCAATCGGCGAGAAATCATCCTTCCATTTCTCATTCTTCATATTGATAGTCCCTTCGGTAGTAAACAACATACCATTTCGGGCATTACGAGTAGGCATTACACAGTCGAACATATCTATACCCAAAGCTATGCTCTCTAAAATATTGGCTGGTGTACCCACTCCCATCAAATAACGAGGCTTGTCTTTTGGCAAAATATCCGTTACCAATTCCGTCATTTCGTACATCATTTCGGCAGGTTCTCCAACTGAAAGTCCGCCAATGGCGTTTCCTTCACGCTCAAAACTAGCGATTACCTCCGCCGATTTTACTCTTAAATCCTTGTAAACACTGCCTTGAACAATGGGGAAAAGCGTTTGGCTATAACCATATTTAGGTTCGGTACGGTCGAAATGGTCGCAACAGCGTTTTAGCCAACGGTGCGTCATTTCCATCGACTCGCGTGCATAACCATATTCGCAAGGGTATGGCGTACATTCGTCGAAAGCCATGATAATATCTGCGCCAATCGTTCTTTGAATATCCATCACCCCTTCTGGACTAAAAAAATGTTTAGAGCCATCAATATGAGATTTGAAGGTAACGCCCTCCTCTTTGATTTTACGACCAGTATCTGCCAAAGAATATACCTGATAGCCTCCTGAATCTGTCAAAATCGGTCTGTCCCATCCATTGAATTTATGCAGACCACCTGCTTTTTCAATAATATCCAAGCCAGGGCGGAGGTAAAGGTGATAGGTATTACCCAAAATGATTTGGGCATTGATATCCTCTTTTAATTCACGCTGATGAACAGCTTTTACCGAGCCTGCTGTACCCACAGGCATAAATATAGGTGTTTCTATTTGTCCGTGATCAGTTTGAAGAACGCCTGCACGGGCTTTAGAATTAGGGTCATTGTTAAGTATATCGAAAGTCATTTGCTGAACAAAAAGGATTTTTTAAAAGACTCAAAACTGATTGATTTTGCGTTTAATGATCCTTTCTGAATTTATTTTACCGAAAAGATTACAAAATTACGAGTTTTCTCAACAAATCTTTCTTCTTTTACTCATAGCCTTTAGGCTTTTACTTATCTTTGCACTCCCAAAAGATTAACCAACTGATATTTAATACCTTGATACCCTTTCTATTTAGCATATACATATTTTCTGTTGGCCTTCAACTATTTTTTATTTTGTTCGTTTTTGCCAAAGTCAATACGCACGAAACACCAATTCATGAAGCAAATACTTCCGAAGGCGTATCAGTAATTGTTTGCGCATGGAATGAATTAGAAAATTTGAAAGCATTAATTCCGCTATTGGATAATCAGGCTTATCCTACTTTTGAAGTAATCATCATGGATGATCGTTCTTGGGACGGTACGCACGAATATTTAATGCACGAATGTGGAGCGTTTCAGCACGTAAGGTTTATTCAAATAGAAAAAACGCCTGACCATCTTTCAGCCAAGAAATATGCGTTGACATTAGGCATCAAATCGGCAAAATATGATGTATTATTGCTAACAGATGCTGATTGTCGCCCACAGAATGAATTTTGGATTAAAGGAATGGCGGAATGTTTATTGCCAGAAAAACAGATTGTGCTAGGTTTTTCGCCTTATTATTCCGAAAAATCTTTCTTGAATAAGCTGATTCGTTACGAAACCTTTATTACGGCTGTACAATATTTTTCATTGGCTTTAAAAGGGCAACCTTATATGGGTGTTGGACGAAATTTGATGTACCGCAAATCACTGTTTCTTGAAAACAAAGGCTTTGCAAAACATACAAACATAGTAGGTGGCGATGATGATTTATTTATGAACGACGTAGCGACTGCTGAAAACACCGCTATTTGTTTAAACGCTGATACATTTATGTATTCCGTACCCAAAACAACGTGGGAAACTTGGTATCGACAAAAAACAAGACATCTTTCAGTTAGTAAATATTATCGTTTTGAAAACAAATTAGTGTTAGGAAGCCTAGCTTCTACCCAGATATTTTCTTGGGTTTTATTAGGTGTATTAATTCCATTTACATTTCACTCAGTACTTTTATATGGAGTATTAGGTGTTTTTGGAATAAGATTATTAGCACAGTGGATTGTATTTGCCAAGGCCAACAATCGTTTAGATAAGACACTCAATACAGTAACATTACCCTTTTGGGATTTTATATTTACCAGTTATTTTTTGATTATGGGAACCAATAATTTGATTCCTAGAAAGAAAAAAATGAGATGGAAATGAGGGAGTTTTGAGTTTTGAATGATGAGTTTTTCGATTAAATTATTTTTTTACCCGCAGATATGACAGATTAATATCGCAGATTTTCACTGAAGCTATTTGTCTCCAAAAATCTGCGTACAAATCTCTGAAAATCAGCGGGTAAAAATCAATTCGCTCAATCACACAATAAATTATGAACATGACAAACAACCATACATTAATAGAAAAGTATTTTCCACAGCTTACAGAAAAGCAAAAACAACAGTTTGCTCAGTTGGGAGAATTATACACGCATTGGAATGCTCAAATCAATTTGATTTCGAGAACAGATATGGACAATCTTTATGAAAAACATATCTTACATTCCTTGGCTATAGCCAAAGTAATAACCTTTAAAGATTTCAGTGAAATACTAGATGTAGGTACAGGTGGAGGTTTCCCAGGCATTCCTTTAGCCATCATGTTTCCTCATTGCCAATTTCATTTGGTAGATAGTATTGGCAAGAAGATAAAAGTAGTCAATGAAGTAGCAAAAGCGTTAGGATTAGAAAACGTTCGTGCAGAACAAATCAGAGCAGAAGAAATAGATGGAGAATATGACTTTATTGTAAGTCGTGCCGTTACACGCCTTCTACCATTTTACGGATGGGTAAAAGGGAAGATAAACATCAATAATTATAATAAATTGAATAATGGCATTCTTTATTTGAAAGGAGGCGATATGAAAGAGGAGTTGAAAGAATTAGGGAAAAAGACGAGAGTATTTGAATTGTCTGATTATTTTGAAGAAGAATTTTTCGAGACAAAGATGGTAGTTCACGTTCCGATGAAGTAAAAAGTGGTTTTTAAATCGATTAAAATGAAAAAAAATGTTTTTTGTAATAATCTGAAAATCAAGGAATAATCAATTTTATTTAAAATCTTGTATTTTTTTTCATAGAAAACACTTGCATGATATTCAAAAACGGACTACTTTTGCATCACGATTAACAACAATCCTTCTTAGCTCAGCCGGTTAGAGCACATGACTGTTAATCATGGGGTCCCTGGTTCGAGCCCAGGAGAGGGAGCAATTAATCACAAAAAGCCTTCATACGCAACGTATGAAGGCTTTTTTGTTGGAACACTATTCCGTAATTGTTCCAAGAATTTTGGAACAGTTTGGAAAAGGCATTTTTCGGGTCAAGTCAAATAGTTGGGGGCATCGAATAATTTCTTTTCTTTGCATTCTCAACCAATACTAATTTCCCTTGAATCCATCCGAACAAAGTCTCATTAGTTTTTTCTTACCAGAAGGTATTCTGGAATATTTCGAATTGACCAAAGTTGAAAAGGAGCACAAAGAGCTTCAGATTTATCTTGAAGAAAAGAATACTGTACCCTCGGGTTATCAGAAAGAAGACCTTGAATCCAAAGGTTTCTTTCCAGAGGTAAGCATCCAAGACTTTCCAATCCGTGGGCAAAAAGTCGCTTTACGAATTAAGAGGCGTCGCTGGACAGTTAAGAAGACAGGGAATATCATTAGCAGAGATTGGGATTTAGTAATAAAAGGAGCTCGAATGACTACGGAATTCGGTCTTTTTTTAAAAGGAATATTTGGATAATTATCCCATCAGTTGTTATCATCTTGGTGA
>NZ_JAYFUL010000044.1:0-46607 GCF_034928825.1 Arcicella aquatica
GCCTGTTTGTTTGTGACAATAGTGTATAATTCTCCATTAGACAAGGCTGTTTCATCAATACTCAAATGGCTACCTACATTATCACAGAATAACATCCAATCTTCTGCATGTTCTTTTTGGGACCATCCGCTATAGTCACTAATGTGTTCTTTGTACTGGTGTTGAAGCTGTTTACCATCAACTTGGAAATACTCACCAAGATGATAACAACTGATGGGATAATTATCCAAATATTCCTTTTAAAAAAAGACCGAATTCCGTAGTCATTCGAGCTCCTTTTATTACTAAATCCCAATCTCTGCTAATGATATCTCCTGTCTTCTTAACTGTCCAGCGACGCCTCTTAATTCGTAAAGCGACTTTTTGCCCACGGATTGGAAAGTCTTGGATGCTTACCTCTGGAAAGAAACCTTTAGATTCAAGGTCTTCTTTCTGATAACCCGAGGGTACAGTATTCTTTTCTTCAAGATAAATCTGAAGCTCTTTGTGCTCCTTTTCAACTTTGGTCAATTCGAAATATTCCAGAATGCCTTCTGGTAAGAAAAAACTAATGAGACTTTGTTCGGATGGATTCAAGGGAAATTAGTATTGGTTTACAATGCAAAGAAAAGAAATTATTCGATGCCCCCAAATATTTGACTTGACCCTAAAAGACACAAGACTAGGTAAGTACAGGGGCATATTGCATATGACCTTTTGAGACAACAAATAGCAAAGCTACTTCTTGAACAAGTAAGATGTGGCGCTAATTTTTCTATTAGCGGGTGACTTAAGTCCTAATGATTACCCACATCTTTTAAAAAGTTGAAATGAAGATGTGATTATTGATAAAATAGGCTTAAATCGCCTTTCAAACTGAGCTTTTGTCGCATCTTGTCACAGACTGAATACCTGAAACTCTTATTCCTAGCGAGGGACTTAAGTCCCTCGCTAGGAATAAATCCCTTGATTATCAACTATTTATATGCTTGTGGGTAATCATTAGACTTAATTCACCCGCTAATAGAAAGGATGAGTTCATAATTATCTTCTAGTCTTTAAGTCCAACATCCTTTAGTCCAACATTCATCCAGTCCTAAAGTCCTTTTTCAATGCCCACCACCACTCGCTGGTATTTCCAATCCTTCTTTTATCTTCTCAGATTTCATCAGCATGGTGGCGCCGCAAGCTAGTAGTAAAAAGACACCTGCAAAAGTGATAGCCTTACCAGCATCATTATTTAAAAAGTGTTCTAATACATAGCCAAAAGTTAGGTTCTGGATAATCATAGGTATCACAATCATCATGTTGATAATTCCCATATATACCCCATAACGTTCTTTAGGAATCTCTGAAATTACCATTAAATAAGGTATCCCCATCATACTTGCCCATGCTATTCCAAAGCCTGTCATGGGGGCAAATAATAAATATTTGTTTTCAATATGTGGAAAGATGAGTAAGCCAACCCCTGCTATTAATAAACAAATTGTGTGGACTGACTTCGGTGTGAATCTTTTAGCAAGCCCTACCAAAGCAAATGCCGATAGGAAAGTGGCAATATTATACCAACCGTTGACCAAGCCAGTCCAACCTACTGCCTCTTGATATAACTGTTTGTTATCGTTTGGAGTAGTATGCCAAACCGACTGTGCAATGCTTTTAGAAGCATTCTGCCAATAGCAAAATAAAGCATACCATTGAAATAAATAAACAAGTGCCAATTGCCACATTATCTTTGGCATATCTTTAATAGCTTCAGCGATTTCAATAAAAGGAGAAAAGATGCCCCTGTTACTTTGTTTGATATGCGCTAATTCTTCAAGAGTTGGCGGAATTTCAGGCGTTTTAGCCATAGACCAAAGCACAGAGCTTATCGAGCAAACAGAACCCAGAAAAAATGAGCCAAATACCCAATAAGGAATACTGCCATGTTCGCCAGTAATGAATTTCTGAAAAATGAATAAGGATACATTGGCTAAGGTAATGCCAAGGCCAGTAAAAAAACTTTGAGAGAGAAATCCTGTAGCTTGCTGATCGGCGGGTAATTTATCAGCAATAAAAGCCCTATAGGGTTCCATTGCTGTATTATTTCCTGCATCAAGTATCCATAATAACCCCGCAGCCATCCATAATGAACTACTAAAGGGATAAATAAACAAAGCAATGCTACATAATAAAGCTCCTATTAAAAAATAAGGTTTGCGTCTTCCCCAACGTGGATGCCACGTTTTATCGCTCATTGCTCCGATAATTGGTTGGATTAAAAGACCCGTCATAGGTCCCGCTAAATTGAGAAGGGGTATTTCATCAGGACTAGCCCCTAGAAAATCATAAATGGGATTGATGGCACTTTGTTGCAAACCGAAACTGTATTGAATGCCAAAAAAACCGACATTCATGTTAATGATTTGAGAAAATGATAACCTTGGTTTGGTAATGTTCATAAATTATGATTGATAAAAATGGTCAATATTACTTGCAATAATACTAATTAATTTAGAATAATTTATATTTAATCATGATGGAGTCATTAATTATTTCCATCTCTTGAACAGATACAATATTTTTGAATTTAGCAATAAGAACATCAGTATGATACTAATGGTATGAAGATTGCTTGAAGTATCTTATGGGGATAATTGCTTAACTTTGATATATGCTACTTTTCACTTTTCTTTTTTCTTTACTGAGCACTTCTTTTAAGCCTATTCAGGCGGATTCTATTGTGGTGGTGAATGAAATTGTTCTTAATGGCCATCATAAAACAAAAGAGAGTATTATTTTTCGTGAATTGGACTTTAAAATAGGCGATACATTATTCATCAATGATGTCAATAAGCGTTTAGAAATCAATAGACGAAAAATTGTTAATACTAACCTCTTTATTTCGGTTGAAATTCATCATCAAATTACTGAAAATGGGCAATTGAATATCCAGATTCAACTGCAAGAGCAATGGTTTTTGTTAGGGTATCCTGTTTTTCTATTGGCTGATAGGAATTTTTCGGAGTGGTGGGATAGAGGACATGATTTTAATCGTACCATTTATGGAATAGATTTAATCCATAGTAATTTTAGAGGACGGGCTGAGAGACTTTCACTACATCTAGAAAATGGCTTTACAAAACGTGTAGATGTTGGGTATAGAATTCCATACATCAACAAAGCCCAAAAAACAGGAATGGGCTTTAGCATATCATATATGACAAATAATAACGTGGCTTTTAGGAGTTTGAACGATACGTTGTTTTATTTCAGAAGTAGTGGGCATACCATGCGAGAACGCTTTTCTACGGCTATTTTTTTGAAAAAAAGAATAGGTTTTTATGATAATCATACTATTGAACTAAGGTATAATAGTATCGGCATCAATGATACTATCAGGAAACTGAATCCTAATTATTTTGCTAACCATGGAACCCTACAACGTTATGCCCAGCTTAGTTATTCCTTTAATCATGATTTCAGAGACAACGTAGCATATCCCTTACGTGGAAAACGCTATGGAATATTAATTAATAAATTAGGTATTTTACCTAACGATGACATTAATCAGCTAGAAATTACGGGCGACTATTCTTATTATAGACCGCTATCTAGAAAGTGGTTTTTCGGGATGAGTATTGAAGCGAAAATATCGTTTCCTGATCGTCAACCCTTTTATAATACCCGTGGCTTGGGGTATGGGAGTCGCCTTGTAAGAGGGTACGAATTGTTTGTAGTAGATGGCAGTAAGTATTTTTATGGCAAGCAGACACTGAGATACGAGCTTTTTAATAAAAGAATCAATTTGAAATTCCTTAAGACAAAGCAGTTTAATAAAATACCTATTGGTTTATATCCAACGCTTTTTGGTGATTATGGATATGTTGAAAATCGCTTTTCGGACGAAAACAAAAGTAAGCTTGCGAATAAGATGCTCTATAGCTATGGTTGTGGGCTAGATGTAGTAACCTACTATAATTTAGTAGTTCGCTTTAATTATGCCATTAATAGCTTTAATAAAGGGCACTTTGTGTTCAATATAGGACGAGAGTTTTAGGAAAAAACTGTTAAGTACTAATTTTTTCTATTAGCTGGTGACTTAAGTCACCAGCTAATAGAAAAGGCTTTATTAAAAAGATCAACAAAATCAGAACTTAATCGATTTTAGGAGGGCTATAAAAGACAAAAGGAGACGTTAAAAACATCCCCCTGTGCAAATTAATAGTTCTACACCTATTATCTTTAATATTTTTGAAGATTAGGAATTAAAAACGTGGGGCAACAAAGTTCACCCCCGTTTCATAAATACCTAACCACTAATTTCTTTTTAACTGATTCGAGAATATCCAAAGTGTTTTCTCACTCTATCAATAAACTCTTTCTTTTTTCTTCTCGAAATAGAAATTTTACTACCATCCCTTAATTGTACAAACATTTCTTCTTTAATGTCAAATTGAGAAACGTAGTTCAAGTTGATTGTAAAAGACTTATGAATCCTCACAAACATTTCGGCATCTAATTTAGGCAAAAAAACTTTCATTGTACGAGAAACTAGCAATTTTTTTCCATCAGTGAAGTAAAACATGGTATAATTGCCGATTGCTTCTAAGTGACTAATGTCTTTCCAAGCTACAATAATGTTCTTTTTACAAGAAATCGATAAAATAATGTTCGATTCATTACTAAGAATATTTTCTCTTTTAAAATGTAAATCACGACTTAAATTATTGATTAAATATGTATTGTTTGTTAACGATGGACTTGCCATGATAGTTATTTAGTTAAGGTTATTCCATAAATTGATTCTATAGCATGGTTGGTTTCTTGATTACAAAGGTGGGGACTAATTTAACTATTGTCAATCACATGAAAGGATGATATTGATTATACAATTCTTTCATGAATAGCCTTCGCAACGGCCTCTGTTTGTGAATGAACGTGAAGCTTATCATAGATTTTTTTGATGTGCGACCGCACAGTGTCTATGCTAATACTACATTTATCGGCAATCATTTTATAACTATTGCCTTTTACTAAAAGATTTAATATTTCGCCTTCTCGTTCTGTTAATTTATAATCGTTGTTTTCCGTAATTTTTTGTTGAGCAGGCAACATCTGCAAAATTTTACGGGCAATACTCGAAGTCATGGGCGCACCGCCATTATTGGCATCCTGAATTGCTTCAAGCAATTTAATAGGAGGAGTCCTTTTTAATAAATAACCCACTGCTCCTGAACAGATTGCCTCAAAAATGTTTTCATTATCTTCAAACACCGTAAACATGATTACATTTACTTGTGGTGCCAATTGTTTGATTACTTTGAGTCCCTTTAATCCATTTGCAATAGGCATATCAATATCCATTAATACAACATCTGGCCTTAAATCAATGATTTGTCGGGCTACTTGCTCACAGTTTACAAAGGCACCGATAAGTTCAAAACCAATTGACCCTCTGAGTAATACAGAAAGGCTTTCTCTTAAATCGGGGTTATCTTCATAAATCACGATTTTAATGGATGGCTGGTTCATTGGTTGCGTAAAATTTAGAGACATGACGTTGACGCTATTGGTTTTGAATAAATGCTTGATTAAGGAGGATACTATTTTACTACTAAGTTTATTGTAAATTTACAAAATATATTTATCAGGTGGTATCACATGATTGGGTGAGGAAACTTATATCATCAATCAGAATGTGGTAGCTACTCAGAAAGTTTTTGTATTTTTGTATTTAGAAATCTTAATACATACAATTCGTGAAAAAATATAATCTTTACTTCCTTTTATTATTTATACTATTGATTGCTTGTCAAGATAAAAAAGAAAGTACTCAAACCGAAACAAGCAGTCCCGTAAGTAGTGCGGCTGGCTCGTCGTCTGCTTTAGAAAATTATAGCTCAATTTTTCAGGCAATTCTTAAAACCGATGCTGGCATGGCTCGTGGTGTGAAAATAGGGGATAACATTGATACAATTAATGAAACAACTTTGCCTTCTGAAACGCCAGCTGAAAATGGAAAAAGCTTTACGGAGTATTTTGATGATACAGATTTAAACTTTGCTGATATTTTGTATGTAAGGAGTGAACAAAACAAAGTAGAGGCTATTACAATTGATGTATATATCGAACGTCAAACGGCCGTAGATAGCCTAATGACTGAGTTTAAAGGTTATTTCAATACCAAATATGGCAAAGGAACTAGCACCGAGAAAGCTACGACTTGGCAATTGGCTGATGGCAAAAATAATTTATTACTTCAAAATGTAAGTACTGAAAAAGACCCAGGCTTAAAGATAATTTTCGCCAATAAAGAAAATAAGATTTTACAGTAAGAGATATAAGCAAAAACAGCCTTTAGAAGTTTCTAAAGGCTGTTTTTATTTGTAACCAATAATGAAAACTATATTTTCATTACCCATCCACGTGTATCATCTTTTTTACCTAAACGAATGTCATTGATTTCCTCAAATACTCTTTTAGAGAATGCGTCGTCTTTGCGTTCTGGTAATTGGTAATCAACACCTTCGTAGCCAATCGTTGCGATAGGGGCAATTACAGCGGCCGTACCAGCACCAAATGCTTCAGTTACTTTACCAGACTGAATGCCTTCTACCAATTCTTTTACAGAAAGTTGTCTTTCTTGAATTTCCATTCCCCATTCTTTAGCTACTTGTAAAATTGATTTACGCGTAATACCATCAAGAATTGTATCGCCAGTCGGAGCCGTTACTAAAGCACCATCTATTACAAACAAAAGGTTCATCGTTCCTGCTTCTTCCACAAAAGTATGCGTAGCGGCATCTGTCCAGATAATTTGGTCATAACCAGCATCCATCGCTAATTTAGTTGGATACAACGACCCACCATAATTACCTGCATTCTTAGAAAAACCAACACCACCATGGGCAGCACGAATATATTGTGTTTCAACACGTACACGTAGAGGCTTAGTATAATAAGAACCTACTGGGCAGTTGAAAATAATAAATTTGTATGTTTTTGATGGACTAACGCCAACGTATTCATCCGTAGAGAACATAAAAGGACGAATGTACATCGAACAACCCTCTTTCGCAGGAATCCAGTCGGCATCCAAGCGTAAAAGTTGTGAAAGACCTTCCATAAAAATATCCTCTGGAATTTCAGGAATACACATACGGACAGCAGATTTGTTGAGACGTTTCCAGTTCTCTTCTGGACGAAAGACCAGTATTTCACCCGCTGCATTTTTGTAGGCTTTCATGCCTTCAAAAATCGCTTGTCCGTAATGAAGAGACATCATCGCTGGAGAATATGAGATAGGCCCATAAGGCACAATTTGTGGCGTTTGCCATTCTCCATCTTTAAAGTCGACCACCAACATGTGGTCGGCAAAAGAACGCCCAAAAACAAGGTTGTCAAAATCAACCGCATCAATCCTAGATTTTTCAATCTGATGGATATCAATCTGCAAGGTATCTGTCATATATATATACTATTTGTTATTCTAATATTAAAGTCATGAATCTTGAGTCTTGAGTCAAAAGTCAAGCGTTTAAGGTCTAAAGTCAAGAGTCAAATGTACTTAAGTCCAATGTCTAAAATCTAGTATCTTAAAGCCCTAATTCCTATAATCCTAAAGTCTTATATCTTAAGTCTAACATCTAAAATCTCTACTCTAGAGTCTTAAAGTCCTAATTCCTCCAGTCCTAAAGTCTTAAATCTTAAGTCTAAAATCTAGCACCTAAAATCTTGTGTCCTCCAGTCCTAAAGTCCCCTAATCCTAAAGTCTCAAGAAGAAACCCTCGGCTTCCAAGCTACCTCCTCTATCTCAAGCTCCTTTGCCATCATCCTGCACAATACAAAAATATAATCAGATAGTCTGTTTAAATACCTGATGACTAAATCGTTTACCTCAGATTCCTCCGAAAGTCTAAGCACAATTCTTTCCGCTCTTCGGCAAACTGTTCTGGCCACATGTCCAAACGAAACAGATTGGTGTCCTCCTGGTAAAATAAAATATCGCATAGGTTCTAAATCATTATCCATTTTGTCCATTTCATTTTCCAGTAGCTCAATGTCACTTTCTAATAAATCAGGCAAACGCTTTTTGGTTTGTTCAGGCTCAGAAGCCAGTATTGAACCAATGGTGAATAATCTATCTTGAATTTCCTTTAAAATATTTTTACGCTTTTCATTTACCGTTTGATCACGCACCAAACCAATGTATGAATTTAATTCATCCACTGTGCCATAAGCTTCAATCCGCAACTCGGTTTTAGATACTCTTGTGCCACCAACTAAAGAAGTTGTCCCTTTATCGCCAGTTTTGGTATAAATTTTCATAATGTTACTCATATTCAAGGCTTTCTAGCCCTTGAAGTCGTTCATTTTACAAAGCTAATTTTTTTTGAGAAGTTTTACTCATTAATCCTTAAAAAAATAATTGTCATAACAAGTATTTTTTAGGGTTAAAAAGATGATGTTTAGTCTAAAGAACGATTTTTATTCTTGATTAATCAGTCATTTCATTAGAAATCCTGCCTTTTCTAGCGTAATTTTGCACCCTGAAACAACCAATATCAATGAGTATAGAATTTTTCATTTCCAGAACTTGGCGTTACTTATCAATTTTAGCCTTCATCCTTGTCTTATTATTTACCTACCGTGGCTTGCCAGACACCACTGCCGTGCATTTTGGGCCAAATGGTAGAGGAGATGGCTTTCTTCCCAAAAACGAAGTTTTCTACCTTTTTGGAACAGTTATGTTCGTTTTCAATATATTATCAATTTTGTTAGCCAATAGCGTAAAACGTGTTCCCGCAACTGCCTTTGCTTGGATTCCGAACAAAGTATGGTTGAAAGAGGGTGAACAACTAAAAGTTGCAATAGTAAACTGGCTAAATTTTTTGCCTGCCATTGTGAATACTTTTTTATTGCTTATTCTCAGAGCATTATTGATTCTAAATGATGAACGAACTTATAAAACAGATTATTCTTATTTATTAGTATTAGGGATTACTTTGATAACCGCTTGGCTGTTTTATCTGCCTATCAAATTGTTATTTACAAGTCCAAAAATTGAAGTAGAAGAAGATTAATTGATGGATATTCAAGATTTAAAACTTGCTGATTATACATATCATTTGCCCGACGAGAGAATTGCCAAATTCCCCTTAGAAAAGCGTGATGAATCTAAATTACAAGTATATCAGCAAGGTAATATTACCCATACCGTTTTCAAGAAAATCAATGAGTATTTACCCCAAAATACCCTCTTGGTTTTTAACAATACTAAAGTAATACCTGCCCGAATTCATTTCCAGAAATCAACTGGGGCTGTCATTCAAATTTTTTTATTGCATCCCATTGCTCCCACGTCAGTCATTAATTTAGCGATGGAGGCCAGTGATGAATGTGTGTGGGAATGCATGATTGGAAATAGAAAACGTTGGAAGAAGGAAGATGTTTTAGAGAAGATACTAAACATTGCAGGGGAAACTATCGAGGTAAAAGCCGAATTGTATGATGTTGAAAACAACCAAGTGAAACTATCTTGGCGAGTAATTTCAGAAGATACTACCATTCCTAACCCGAAGTTTGTTGATATTATCCAAGCCTTGGGCGAAATACCATTACCACCATACCTAAACCGAGAAGCCGAAGCAGCAGACTACGAAACGTATCAGACTGTTTATAGCGAGAAAAAGGGAGCAGTTGCCGCACCTACTGCGGGCTTGCATTTTACTGATGAGGTACTACAGAATCTTTCGGCACAGGGCATCAAAGAGGAGTTTATTACGCTTCATGTGGGTGCTGGTACTTTTCAACCCATCAAAGTTGAAAATATCGTAGAACACCGTATGCACAATGAACAAATTGTGTTTACCAAAAAGAATATTGAAGTCTTATTAGCAAATATTGGCAGTACTATTCCCGTAGGAACGACATCAATGCGAGCTTTAGAGAGTTTGTATTGGTATGGTGTAAAACTGACTAGGGATATTTCAAGCGATTTTTTCATTGAAAAATTATATCCTTATCAGCACGTTGTGGAGGATTTACCAAGTACAGCTTCGTCTTTAAAGACAATTTTATCGAAAATGGAAGCTTTGGGCGAAACAGAAATTACGGGCGAAACCGAAATATTTATTTTCCCTGGCTATCAGTTCAAAATCTGTAAAGGTATTGTTACCAACTACCATCAGCCCGAAAGTACGCTGATTCTACTCATAGCAGCTTTAATTGGAGAAGACTGGCGAAAGGTGTATAAAGAAGCCATGATAAACGATTATCGTTTTTTGAGCTATGGGGATTCATCTTTGTTGTTGCCGTAAACCTTTTATCTCTAGCGAGGGACTTAAGTCCCTCGCTAGAGATAAAAAAATCTAAAAAAAACTTCCTTATTCCTATTAAGGAAAGATTAGCCCCTACACATAACTTAACCACCAATACCTCTGATTTTTTTGCTTGTAAGCCCCATACCAACGACATATTGGGTAAGTAGCCACTACTATCACAATCCACAATAAATACACAAAGCTTAGACTGAAACCGTAACCTTGCAATCGCGGCGACATATAAACCCATGTATCTAAAACCATGGCATCAGCACCAAATCCCGTTAGGCTTGCTGCCAACATCGCCAATGTGTGGATGACATAAATATGTAGAATATAATAAAACATCGATACCTTGCCGTAAACCAATATTTTGTTCCAGAATACCCCTTTGGCATTTTCAAGAAAAGCTAATAGTAAAAGTGCAGGGCCAATCGTCAATAAGATGTATAATAACGAAGGCGGATATTTGCTTACATTAATAAACGAAAGCAAAAGATTAATACCACTAGCCTGAGTATCCCACAAACGAGTGTCTCCATATAAATTCGTACTGCGAATAATAATAAACAGCACTATACTAAGCCATCCGTATGTTAACAAAATTTTTCTACGCGCTTCTGCTTTAAATTTAGACGTGTAAATTACCCCAAAAACATATCCCAAAGCCATCACACCACCCACGGAACAACTGGATATCCGATATAAATAACGTGGTCAGGAATCCAGTTAAACATTCTTTGTTGGTGGATAAGCGACCAAATAAAAGCCAGAAAATTATCCTCTTTAATGGTAACACCATCTAAAAGGTTATGTCCAAAAATCATGAGTAAGCTCCCTCCAATAATCCAAGGCATAGGTAAATAAACAATAGCCGAAAGCAACACCATGCTTAAACCTATCGCACCGATTACCTGAAAAGAAATAATGCCAAAATTGGGGTTAAAGAACCAAGCAATATTCATAACGGTTAATTCTAAGATAATCAACCAAATACCTCTTTTTAATAAATAGTTTGATAATTCGCTAAGTCCTTTTTTCTGACCGACTTGGTATGCTGATGTTCCCGCCAAAAAAATAAAAATTGGCGCACAGTAATGTGTAATGATGCGGGTTAAAAATAGTAAGGGATTGGTTTTGCTTAAATCTGTAGGGTCGAATAAGTATGCATCAGCGTGAAAAAAATCACGCACGTGGTCTAACGTCATAATAACAATGACGATGCCTCTTAATAAATCTATCGACTCAATTCTCCGATTTTGTTGTATAGTTTCCATCTTTATCGTGAAAAATAAAATTATCTTTTGGAATTTTGTTGAAACAAAGATACCTTGCTGATATAAGATAAATGCTTTGTAAACCATTGAACTTGATGGTAATAACCTTTGATTCAATGTTTATTTAATTAAAATACCTTCGATTATGGAGTTAGATAAATTGCATTGGAATATTTTAGCTTTATTACAGGAAAACGCTCGTTTTTCCTTTGCCGAAATAGGCAGAAAAGTAGGACTTTCGGCACCAGCCGTTGCTGAGCGTGTTCAGAAGTTAGAAGAAATAGGTGTCATCAAACGTTTTGGGGTAGACCTCGACTTCGGAAAGCTGGGTTATTCCCTAAAGGCAAGTATTTTATTTAAAGCACAAAATGGCAAAATGCAATCTTTTTTGGCACACATCAGCCAAATGCCCGAAGTGTATCAATGCGATAGAATTACAGGCGAATATTGTTTGGTGATGAAAGTAATCGTAAAACATCCCAATGATTTAGAAAACATCATTAATCAATTCTCAGAATATGGCGAACCTACCACTTCTGTCATCTTATCGAGTCCTGTTGAATATAAAGTGGTAAAACAGGGTTCTTGACATCAATAACCGTATTCGTCGCCCCAATCTTGGCGGAGTTTCTGTTTGATTTTCTCCTCAGCAGGATTTTGTTGAGGCTCAAAGAATTTTGTGCTTTTTACTTCGTCAGGCATAAATTGTTGTTGTACAAAATTGCCTTCATAACCGTGAGCATACTTGTAGTTTTTGCCGTAATCTAACTGCTTCATCAATTTGGTGGGGGCATTTCTAAGGTGTAGCGGTACGGGCAAGTTTCCAGTTTCACGCACTGTTGCCAAGGCTTGGTCTATCGCCAAATAAGCAGAATTACTTTTGGCAGAAGTAGCCAAATAAATAACGGTTTGCGACAGTACAATACGGGCTTCGGGCATGCCTACTGCTCGGATGGTCTGAAAACAAGTATTGGCCATCAATAAAGCGTTCGGATTCGCCAAGCCAATATCTTCGGATGCTAAAATCATCATTCGTCTTCCTATAAACTCTATGTCTTCGCCACCTTCTAGCATTCTTGCCAACCAATACACGGCAGCGTTTGGGTCGGAGCCACGGATAGATTTGATAAAAGCCGAGATAATATCATAATGTTGTTCGCCGTCTTTGTCATAGAGGGCTATATTTTGTTGGAGTTTTTCAACAACCATTTCATTCGTAATTTCCAGTCCTTCGCCCTCAGGAATAAAATTGCAGACCAGCTCTAAGATGTTGTACAACTTTCGCCCGTCGCCCCCCGAAAACTGCAAAATAGCCTCGTACTCCTTTACGACAATGCCTCGATTCTTCAAGAAGACATCTTTCTCTAGTGCCTGATTAATCATATAAATTAATTCATCTTTCACCAAAGGCTTAAGTACATACACCTGACAGCGAGAAAGCAAGGCAGAGATTACCTCAAAAGAAGGGTTTTCGGTGGTAGCGCCAATTAGCGTAATAATCCCTTTTTCCACTGCGCCGAGGAGGGAGTCTTGTTGTGATTTTGAAAAACGGTGGATTTCGTCGATGAACAAAATAGGAGAGGGCGTATCAAAAAACTTCTGCTTTTTGGCCGTCTCAATGGTTTCACGAATGTCTTTTACCCCTGCACTAATGGCAGACAATACATGAAAAGGACGTTTCAGGGTCTGAGCCACAATACTTGCCAAGGTAGTTTTGCCAACGCCCGGAGGCCCCCACAAAATAAAAGAAGGAATCCTGCCAGATGCTACGGCACGGCGTAAAACGGCTTTTTCTCCTACTAAATGTTGTTGTCCCACGTAATCATCAAGCGTTTGTGGGCGCATTCGTTCGGCTAATGGTTGCATAATAGTATCGTTAATTCTTATAGCAAATATACATTCATTTCAAGACGCTAAGGTTAATCCAAAGCTTTGTGCCAAAGAAATATTATCTTTGTAAAATATTTTCATCCTAAAATAATTACATGACTTTCGCATCACTTGGTTTATCAGCATCTCTTTTAAAGGGAATAGAAGCAAAAAATTATACCGAACCTTTCCCGATTCAAGAACAGGCTATTCCCGCAATTTTAGCAGGAAAAGATATCCAAGGAATTGCCCAAACGGGTTCTGGAAAAACTGCGAGTTTTGTATTGCCTATTTTAGAGATGTTTCAGCGTAAGAGTCCCACCAGAAATTTACACCTAAAAGTATTAATCTTAGTACCTACGCGCGAACTCGCTATTCAGATTAAGGAAGTGATTGATTCGTTTTCTTTGCACTTAAATAATCCTGTAAAAAGCATTGCCGTTTTTGGAGGTGTACCCCTCAATCAGCAGATGGTGAAGCTAAAAAATACGGAAATTTTAGTAGCTACCCCAGGCAGGTTATTAGATTTGGTTTCGACGCAATCAATTAATCTAGCTAAGATAGAAATCTTGGTACTGGATGAAGCTGACAAAATGTTGGATTTGGGGTTTAAAGAAGAAGCCAACAATATTTTTAAGTTATTACCCAAAAAACGCCAGAACATTTTGTTTTCGGCAACATTAGATACTGATTTAGAGATTATCAAGGAAAGCCTTTTGAGCGAACCTGTAAAAATAGAGATTGAACCAGAAGTACAGAACCTTGACCAAATTAAGCAAATTGCCTATTTGGTAAGTCCCGAAAGAAAAGGACCCTTACTAAGATACCTTATCAAAACCCAAGCCATGCCACAGGTATTGGTATTTGTTTCGGCGGTAAGGACGGCGGATAATTTGGTAGATAAATTAAAGAAAAATGGCATCAATGCCTTGGCGATTCACAGTAAGAAAACACAAGGAGCCAGAACCGAAGCATTGAGGAATTTTAAAGCTGGAAAAACTACGGTATTGGTGGCTACAGATTTGGCTTCGCGGGGGATAGATATTGAGTTTTTACCTTTTGTGATTAATTATGAGTTGCCACGTTCACCAAAGGATTATGTACATAGAATTGGTAGGACGGGGCGTGCTACGGCCTCTGGAGATGCCATTTCACTGATTTGTCCTGAAGACCAGCACCATTTTCATATCATCCAGAAAAAAATGAAAAGGAAGGTAGAAACAGTAGATACTGCTGATTATGACCTGGGTAAATTTTAAGTGAAAATTCAAAGAATCAAGCACCTTGTTGTCTCTATAAACAAACGTAATATGCTGTTTTAAGGGTGTTATAAGATGCTTGATTATCAGCTTTTTGAGGAAATCTTAGGAAAAACTACCAAATAAAAATAATTTGCTATGGTATATGGTTATTTCAAGATTTTAATTATATTTGATAAATAATTCCCAAAACTAACCACACATTAACCCCTTAAAACGTCATGAATCTAAGATCGATGCTTCGAATTTTGTTTATTAGTTCACTGGTAGTTTTCTTAGGATACATTTTTTTGAAAAGTTTTGATTCATTTGCACATCACGTAGTAGCCTTTAAAAAATATTAAAGGCTCTTTATTAAATTACAAAAGCTACTTCTTGGAAACCATAATATTCGACTAGCCCGTCGGACTCAATACCCAATTGTCCGCTTTCGTCGATACCGACTATTTTCCCCAGAAATAGTTGCCCGTTCTTTTTGAAATGATGAAATTCGTTTATTCTGAAAAGATTAGACAAGTACCTTTCTTTCAATACTTCATAATCTCCGTTTTTTACGGCCAAATAATTTTTCTCAATACAAGCTAATAATTCAGAAAGTAGGTCGGATAAATCATATTTTAGCGGATTCGTCGTTACATTCCTCAGTGAGGTAGCATTGGGTACTGGAAACTGGGTTTGATTGATGTTTAATCCGATACCAATCACAGAAAAACCAATCTGATAACCTTGCAGGGTATTCTCAATAAGAATGCCGCCCATTTTTTGATTTTGAAAATAAATATCGTTCGACCACTTTACTTTTAGGTCGTCGTCGATATATTCCGATAGGCAGTCTAAAACCCCCAGCGAAACCGCCACATTGAGTTTGAACTGTTCGCTGGCTTTTAAAAAATTGGGCTTTAGGATTAATGAAAACGTTAAATTTTCGCCTACAGAGGCTTCCCAAACGTTGCCTCTTTGTCCGCGACCAGCCGTTTGATTATCGGTAATTATGACCATTCCCTCAAAAACGTTATTACCCGACTGAATTATTTCAGCCGCTATGTCGTTAGTAGAGTGACAGACTGGCATGTATTTTATTGTTTTGCCAGTAAATAATGTATTGGGTTGAATTTTGTACAAGGTTATTTTGTAATTTTAAAGTTCAAAATATTTTTTGTGTTATTGATTGATGAAGTTATGAGATTTATCTCTAAACATTGTGACAAACACTTGTGAATTTACAAACAACAAAGCATGGCAGAAGTTAAATTAAAAAAAGAAATTAGTTCACAAGAACTTAGCCAATTGGTGGTGAAAGGGATGCAGGAAAGAAAGGCAACCAATATTATAGTAATGGATTTAAGAAAAGTAAAAAATGCTTTTACTGATTTTTTTGTCGTTTGTTCTGGTAATTCTGACACGCAAATTGATGCTATCTCAGAATCTGTTGATAAAGAAGTATGGGAAGCAACTCGTTCTCATCCCAAAAGTATGGAAGGAAAAGCCAACCGTGAATGGATATTAGTTGACTATTATGATGTAATAGTACACGTATTTAAAAAAGATAAACGAGAGTTTTATAAACTAGAAGAATTGTGGGGTGATGCTGAATTTACTTATATTGACGACGATGCCGTTTAAAGTAATAACACTCCTTTCATAAATTTATCATACCACTTTTCATGAAAAACATAAGTTCGAAACAAAGTTATCAGACCTTGTGTTCTCAATATAGATAACCAAAGTTTACAATTTATCTCCAATTATGTAAAACCAATTACTTTTTAGAATAAATTGGATACTGTTTAAAAGTTAATTAAAGAAAAAATGGCAGAAAATAATAGTGAGAATAATAAACCTCAAGGCTTTCCGAAGCGTCGCCCAAATGCTTCTGGCAATGGTTTTCAAGGATGGTTGGTTATAGGATTGATAGTTGCTTTAATCAGTATTTACTTTTTGAGTAAAACAAAAGTTCTAAAACCTATTCAGCAAACCGAGTACGAACAAATGGTGCTCAATCAGGAAATTGCTAAATTATCCATTATCAAAGGAAAAGATATTGTTGAGGTTACCCTCAAACCAGAGGCACTTCCTAAATATAAGAATGAATTAAGCGATCAACCAAACGCTGTGGTTAATCAGAATGCAGGACCTCAATTCGAAAAAGAGATTACTTCTATCAATTCTTTTGAAACAGAACTCAACGAATTACAGAAAGATATTCCTCGTGATAAGAGAGTGCATGCTACTACGGAAGAACATTATGGAATTTTTGAATTCTTGATGGGTCCAGGTTTCTTTATCGTGATGTTCATCGCTATTTACTTCATGTTCTTTAGAATGGGTGGTGCTGGCGGACCGGGCGGACAAATCTTTAACATTGGTCGTTCTAGAGCAACATTGTTTGACGGCGAAGCTAAAGTAAAGATTACCTTCAACGATGTAGCTGGTTTGGATGAAGCTAAAGAAGAGATTCAAGAGATTGTAGAGTTTTTGAAGTTCCCGAAAAAATTCACTGACTTAGGTGGTAAAATTCCAAAAGGAGCGTTATTAGTAGGCCCTCCGGGAACAGGTAAAACCTTGTTAGCAAAAGCTGTTGCTGGAGAAGCAGGCGTACCTTTCTTCTCGTTGTCAGGTTCAGACTTTGTTGAAATGTTTGTGGGTGTGGGTGCGGCACGTGTAAGAGATTTATTCAAACAAGCGAAAGAAAAAGCACCATGTATCATCTTTATTGATGAGATTGATGCTGTCGGTCGTTCGCGTGGACGTGGTGCGATGCCAGGCTCAAACGATGAGCGTGAAAATACATTGAACTCATTATTAGTTGAAATGGATGGTTTTGCTACTGACTCAGGTATTATTATCATGGCAGCAACCAACCGCCCTGATGTATTAGACTCAGCTTTATTACGTCCAGGACGTTTCGACCGTCAGATTTCAATTGATAAGCCAGATATTATCGGAAGAGAAGCTATTTTTAAAGTACACTTAAAACCTTTGAAATTAGCGGCTGATATTGACCCTAAAGAATTGTCTGCTCAGACTCCTGGTTTTGCAGGTGCTGAAATCGCTAATGTTTGTAACGAAGCAGCTTTAATAGCGGCACGTCGTAGCAAAACAGCGGTTGATATGAAAGACTTCCAAGAGGCAATGGATAGAGTAATTGGCGGTTTAGAGAAAAAGAACAAATTGATTTCTCCAGAAGAAAAGAAAATTGTTGCTTATCACGAAGCTGGCCATGCGATTGCTGGATGGTTCTTAGAACACGCCAATCCATTGGTAAAAGTAACGATTGTACCACGTGGTGTAGCTGCTTTGGGTTATGCACAGTATTTGCCTAAAGAACAATTCTTGTATAGAACAGAGCAATTGATCGATGAAATGTGTGTTACCTTAGGTGGTCGTGTAGCTGAAGATATCGTTTTTGGTAAAATATCAACAGGAGCACAAAACGATTTAGAGCGTATTACCAAATTGGCTTATAGTATGGTAACCATTTATGGTATGAACGATAAGCTTGGAAATGTTTCATTCTACGATTCGAAAGGCTCGGAATATAATTTTAACAAACCGTATTCTGAACAAACAGCCCGCGAAATTGATGAGGAAGCACGTAAGATTATTCAACAAGCTTACGAAAGAACAAAGGCTTTATTGACTGAAAAACAAGATAAGTTGGAAATTTTAGCACAAGAATTATTAGTAAAAGAAGTGCTTTTCCAAAATGATTTAGAGCGTTTGGTAGGACCAAGACCTTTTGAGCAATTGACAGCTTATCAGGAATTTACCAGAAACGAAGATAGAAAAGCAGCAGATTTGGAAGCGAAAGAAGCCGAAAAAGCTATTGCAAAAGAAAGTGAAGAACCTGCTGAAAAGTAATAGACGGTTTTAACCTCAACCCTAAGCCCCCTTTCTTAATAGAAAGGAGGCTTTTTTTTGCTGTTTTGTCTTATTAGGACGCAACAAGCTTTTAGTTGATGGGTCTCTTACCTAGCGCTTAGATTTGTTGTATATTTGTCTTTTAAATATGTTTCAATGACTACTATTAATTTACAAGCCGACAAGAAAATATACTTTGCCTCTGATTTTCATTTAGGATACCCCGACCATCAAACTAGTTTGATGCGTGAACGAAAAATCATCGCTTGGCTCAACCAAATCCAGAAAGATGCACAAATGATTTTTTTGATGGGCGATTTATTCGATTTTTGGTTTGAATATAAAAATGTGATACCCAAAGGTTTTGCTAGGTTTCAAGGCAAATTAGCAGAATTGTCGGATGCAGGCATTGAAGTCATTATTTTTAAGGGCAATCATGACCTGTGGATTTTCGATTATTTTGAAGAAGAAATGGGGATTAAGGTATTGAGAGAACCCACTGAATATGTTGTTAACCAAGGCAGTAATAGTACGTCTTTTTACCTAGTTCATGGTGATGGATATGGCCCAGGAGATTATGGGTATAAAAAGCTGAAACGTGTTTTTGAGAGTAAGCTTAGTCAATGGGCATTTGGCTGGGTACATCCACAAGTTGGCATGAAACTAGCCATGGCGTGGTCTGCTTCCAAAAAAGATGAAGAAAGGCTCAAACGAGAATTACAGTTCAGAGGCGAAGGTGAATGGCTGTGGTCTTATGCCAAAGAAGTAGAAAAACAAAAACACCATGATTTTTATATCTTTGGGCATCGCCATTTGTTATTAGATTTAAAAGTAGGTGAAAATAGCCGTTATATTAATTTAGGCGAATGGTGTTATGATAAACCAGCAAGTAATCATTATGCCATATTCGACGGGATTAATTTTAGTGTAAAACAATTTCAGGGATGAAAATCATAGCGATACTTTTATTATTTATTAATTGTACAGTGTTAGGGCAAAACGTTGCTTTTGATACACTAATTCCAAAAAATACTTACCGATATTTCGAAAAGAAAAAATTTGTAGTTGCTAAGGAAATAGCCCTCAATGGCGCTGATCTTTTTTCTAAAAATAATTACCTGATAGAGGCAGAATTAATTTGTAAATCAGCTAAGCATTTTGGGTTTAAGGTAGCCCAATGGAGAGACAAAGCTCATCCTAATAAAGTACTTGAAGAGTTGACACTTGGCTATAATGTGCACCATAAAGAAATATACATTGATAGAACAAAGTCGTCAATACCTGTTAAGAAAGATTTAGTAGCATCTTATCACCTTGTTAATAAAAAGATAAAAATGCAGATAATTGTCAAGAACAATTATGTTCGCTTTTATGCCAATAATAATGAAGTAATGTTGGCAGATTCTATCGCCCCGAGTCCCGACGCACTAATATTTTCAATTTTTACAAAGCGAAGAAAAGTATTTGTTGAATCTTTAAAAATTTGGGACTTAGAGGATTTTCCGACTAAAAAATAAACTAGTCATTACATTCCATCATCAATAAATCACCAGACTGATAGGTGATTTTAACCAAGCCGTCTTCTTTTACCTCATTACTACTTCCAGTACGATAGCCAATGGTGAGGTTTTCGGCTGATAATTCATACTTTAGGTTGTGTGTAGTAATGCCCGATACTTCACCTACAGGAATCAAGGAAATATTGGTTTTGGCTGGATACCACTTTTCGTAAGAGTTAGGTAATACAAAAATCTTCGAGTAGTCGTCAATCACCACTATTTTTAGTTGTTCTCTAAACCGCACGATGTTTGTAATATTGGTGATAGTATGGTCAGCCCTTCTGCCTGTAGCCCAAACAACATTGACGGCAGGAAACCCTTTTTCTACTAAATAATCAAAAGCCTTTTCCAAGTCGGTTTTATCTTGGTCTGGTGTATGAACAATCTCGATAGGGTACTGGTCTTCTCTGATTTTCTCTAAATTAATGGCTCTTTTAAGGTTTTGTTCGTCTAGTAGGGAGATGTCAGAAGTATTTCTAAGAATATCAAAATCGCCCAAGAGTACATCAACCTTAATGCCCAATTCTAGCACACGATTAATAGCAGAATCAAGGACAATCACTAAAGGTGACCATTCAAGGAGTTGACCCAATAATTCAAAATTACAGGCTTCGCCGTTGGCAATAATAAGAGCAGGCTCTTGTTGTTCTCTGATAACATGATGTGATGACATACTATAAGTAAGAGTTATGAGTGATGAATTGTGAATTTAAAGTGTTTTATAACGATATTTTATTCATAATTCATCACTCATAATTCACAACTTTTACTTACTACCAGAATGTAGCATAAAGAACCACTAAAATAGTTAAGATAACAATAGCACCAATCGTAAAGCTTTTAGTTGTTTTAAACATAGAAGCATCTATTACTAAAGCTTTAGGGTTTTCTCTAGTAGATGAATCTGCTAAACCAAAAATAGCCATAACAAGAACACATATTACAAAAGTAATAGCCATACGGTCTAGGAATGGAATAATGTGTTTGCCTTCGCCATCTAAGAAAGAAGTATAGATTGGTGTCTCGTACAAGCCTGTCCAATCTGGGAATTCTTTTAATACTAAAGAAATAACCACCGAACCAATAGTAGCCACCATAGCACCAGCAGAGTTGGCACGTTTCCAGAAGAAACCTAATAAGAACACTGCAAAAATACCTGGCGAAACATAACCAGTCATTTCTTGAATAAAGTCGAAACCACCTTTTTTGTCAATACCCAAGAAAGGAGAGATAAAAATGGCAAGAATCATGGCAACAACGATCACAATTCTACCAGTTGTAACCAATTCTTGTTCAGTAGCATTTTTCTTAAAGAATTTCTGATAAATATCAAGCGTAAAGATAGTTGAGATAGAGTTTGCTTTACCAGCCAAAGAAGCCACGATAGCAGCCGTTAAGGCAGCAAATGAAAGTCCTTTTAACCCAACAGGTAGTAAGTTTAATAATACTGGGTATGCGTGGTCTGGGTTTACAGTACCGTCAGCACCCAACATTTCTTTTTGGAACATTCCGTTTTGGTATAATACATATGCTGCAATACCCGGAATAACTACGATAAGAGGCATTAATAATTTTAAGAAACCTGCAAATAAAAGTCCTTCACGAGCCACTGGAAGCGAAGCACCCAAGGCACGTTGCGTAATGTATTGATTACAACCCCAATAGTTTAAGTTTACAATCCACATACCACCAATCAAAACAGCTAAGCCTGGTAGTGAAGTATAATTAGGGTTATCCTTTTTCAAAATCATGTGGAAGTGGTCGTTAGCACGAGTAAACATTTGGTTCATACCCTCGATAGCACCAACTTCGCCAAATTGTTGTGATACCAACGTAAGCGCTAAATAAGTAGTACAAAGTCCACCCAAGATTAAGAAAAACACTTGGATAACGTCTGTAAAACCGATAACTTTCATACCACCTAATGTAATGATTACAGCAAAAAACGCTAAGCCCCACATACACAGCGTGAAGTCAATCCCAGAAATAGTAGTAATCGCTAATGCTCCTAAGTACAAAATAGAAGTAAGGTTTACAACAACATATAGAATCAACCAGAAAACAGCCATAATGGTACTTACTGTTGAATTATAACGCTGTTTCAAGAACTGAGGCATTGTGAAAATCTTATTTTTCAAATAGATTGGCATAAAAAATACCGCCACAATTACGAGCGTCGCTGCAGCCATCCATTCGTAAGCAGAAATAGCTAAGCCCATTTTGAAACCATTACCAGCCATACCGATAAATTGTTCGGCTGAAATGTTTGAAGCAATCATCGATGCTCCGATTGCCCACCAAGTAAGTGAACCTTCGGCAAGGAAGAAGTCTGTAGATGATGCTTGTTTTGATTTTTTCTGTTGGTAAATCCAGTAGCCGTAACCTGCTACAACGATAAAATAAAAGAAGAATACTAAATAATCAATGGATTGCAGTCCTTTTTGCATTGGGTTTATTTATTTTTTAGGTTATATATTATTTTTCATTCCGAAAGATACTGCATTAATTCAAAATTAAATAGATTAAATACTATAAAATATATTACAAAAACTATATTATGTTTAGCAATAAATTTATAATTATCTGATTTTTAGTATGTTATGTTGTGTTTTAATCATGTCAAATTGACACATTTGCCCTTATTTTTTTTCAATAAAGTACGTAAATAATACTATGTTTTTGGTTAAAAATAGTAAAGTCTGCAAAATTGGTGAATTGTAAGCCCTTCTCTTTAAAAAATTTGGTTTGTATTATAAAAAACAAAATATCCTTTTGTGAAATATTGCTTTTAAGGGTTTGAATACCTGTATCACCCTAAAAACTAAAATGCAACCAATTTTTTGTTGCAAAGAGCTACCATCGTTATAAAATCAGTAGAATTTGCTGAAAGGTTTAAGCAAATAATTAAAAAGAGGTAGAAGGTTAGCTGTATATCTGTTAATAAGTGTATTAATTGCCAATACAAAAAAGACTTTGATAAAAGTTGATTGGAATACTAAAATGACTTATAGTTACTAATATTATTAAGGGGTATTAGTAACAACAGAATTATCATTCTTGTTAGTTTTAGGAAAGCGCCTTGATACAAAAACATAAGCTAAGCCTATTAGAACACTACTAGCTACTGAACCTGCTACGATAGCTTGTTGCAAATAAGCTAAATAAGAACAAAAGCCTATAACAACACAGATTCCGAGGAATCCTACAATTATTTGTAAGCGTTCAGTATTTAATTCTTTTTCTTCAAGAATTTGTTTTCTGTCCTCGCGAGCTAGTCGTTTGTTTTGTTCTTTCTCAGTGATTGTTAAAAGTCTTTCTGCAAAGCCAGGTTGAACTTTTTCATATTGGAGAAGAATTTCGGGAGAAGGTAAAAAGCCCCTGTGGGCAAGCATAGTGTTTTCGGTAGATGTAGAGGTTGACTGAACACTCTGAAAAGACGAATCTGTCATTTTTTAGGCAATTTTTTTAAAAGAAGTATTAAAGTCTCCAACAATGTTTTGCCAATCTCCAAGCAACATTTGCCTGTCTTTTTCAAGTCCTTCTTCAGTAGAACTCAAAAAAGTATCACTAGCAGATGAACTTCTTTTTTTAGGGTGTTTGCGTAAACTAAACAAAAGAATAATTGCACCTAAAGCAGCACCTATAGCCAATATGATGAACAATATTTTTTTCATTTTAATTAAAACGTTTATTTATTAATAAGATAAATTTACTAAAAATAATTCATTTTGCTTTAATATTAACTCATAAATAATCCACAGTATTAATTTGTAATTGATTAATAATAGGCTTATTGCACAATACTACCTACAAACTAGGCTCAATCATTATTACCTCTTCTTTATCGATGATTACTTGCCCTTCGCCCAAATCTCTGGTTTTCCTGACATATTTTTTGGGTGTAACTATCACAGGACAAAGGGTATCAGTTTTGCGTTTTGAATAAAAAGCCGCTAGCCCCGCTGCCTTCTCGATGACATTTACAGGGAAATTCCTACCTGCCTGTTTACGAACTACAACGTGCGAGCCTGCCACATCACGAGCGTGTAACCACAAATCTTCTTTTCGAGCAAAGCGTTGTGTAAGTAAATCGTTGTTTTTGGCATTTCTACCGACTAATATTTCATACCCTTCAAATTGGTAGTATTTAAAAAGCGTTTGCACCGTATCAACAACTTTTTGAGAAGGTTCTAGCTGATGAGCCTTTAGGTATTTCCTGAATTCCTTCAAGGTTTCAAAGCCTTCAATGTCCTTTATCTGTTGTTCAATTTCAGACATATCCATTTCTTTGGCCTCCAGATTCTCCATCAATTTCTCGATTTCAATTTTCTCATTTTTGGACTTTCTGTAATAATTCTCTGCACTCTTTTGCGGACTTAAATCTGGTTTTAGGCGTACCTTAATGGGCTGGTCACGATAAAAATCATACAATTCTATTACCTCAGTTCGCTCAGGAATAGCGTGAAGGTTCGCCATGATAATATTCGCAATTTCATCATGTTTTACGCCTGTATCCAAGCTATTCAACTGTTGATAACACTTATCGATATAAGCTTGTGTCCGTGTTTTTCGCTTCTGGAGTATTTTAATGATTACGCCTTTTTCTTTATCAATTACATTGATTTTGTTGTGGGCATAATAAAAGGCATTACTAGCCTCTAGCGGGTCAGTAAAGGTGTTGACAATCTCGCCATCTTCTGCAATTAATGATAAAACAGGCTGATAGTCTATCGTTTTTAAGTAATAAGTGGGGTTTTCTAGTTGTGTTGTAATGGCTTGAATTTGTTCCCAAGTAATGGCTTCTTGACCATTTTTGCTCAAAAACTTGGTGATTTCTTTGCCAAAAGTAGGGAAGAGGGTCTTCCAACCTTTTTCCTGAAAAGCTTCAAAGCTTTGATCAATCGGACGGTCTAGTTTATCTATTGCTACATTATTATCAATCACCAGTTTATTCTGAAACAAATCAATCACTTCGTTCTCTTGAAAAAGAATAATGTTTGAACGATTGCCATACATTTTAAACAGTAATACAAAGTTATTTTCAAAATAAAGGGCAAAAGCACGTTCGTTTTCAAACTGGCGGACACTCAACACTTTTAAATTGATGATTTCTTTAAAAAGATTGGCCGAGTTGCGTCCAGCTCTTTTAAAGTCTTTCGGGAAAGCTAAACAAGCAAAATCTGGATGAAGAACAGCTTTAATATAAAAATCTTTTTGGTCGCGCCATTGTTTACCTTCGCTACAAAAGCCTAATAATATTTCGTCTTTTTCTTGGGTAAAACATTCTGCCAACACTAAACCGGTCAGCTCGGTTGAAAGCTTGTTGGATAATTGACGAAGAAAATAATAATTGGTTTGCATAAAATTATGGAAAGCACAAGGCTTTTTATTGGATAACAAAGGTAGTTGATTTACGTATTGTATCGATGAACGGATAAATACGTTAAATAACTTATTATTTAGTTGTAAAACTGAAAAATAAGTTATAGTTTTGATTCATGGAAGAATTGACAAAAACAGAAGAGAAAATCATGCAGGCACTTTGGGAGTTGAAAAGTGCTTTTGTAAAAGATATTATCGAGAAAATGGACGAAGACCCCAAACCTCCATACAATACAATTTCGTCGGTGGTCAGGATACTTGAAAAGAAAGGTTATGTGGGGTATAAGGCTTATGGAAAGACTTACGAATATTTTCCGATAATTGCCAAAGCAGAATATGCCAAAAAGACTTTTAAGAAAATATTGAATAATTATTTCGATAATTCTGCAAGCAGTTTATTGTCATTTTTGGTAAAAGAAGAGTCTATTTCTTCGGAAGAACTGGATGTGTTGAAAAGTATTATTGATGGGAAAACGGATAAAATGTCATAATTTTTAAAGCGACAAACCATGAATTATCTAATAGAATCAAGTATCTCGATGATGCTTTTGTATGGATTGTATTTCTTTGTTTTTAGAAGTTTCACCTTTATACGGCTGAATCGAGTGTACTTATTACTCAGTTTATTGTTTAGTTTGCTCATTCCAACCTTTACTTGGGAAGTAAAAGAAGTGGCTTATAGCGCTGAAGAATTAGCCAATTATGTAAGAATTTACTCTTTAAAACAATTCAATGAATTCGGAAATATTGGTTCAGAAGTAACTGCAACTAAAAGCGTAGTAGGGTTTAATTGGATGAATTTACTGTTTGTATCTTACTGGTTAGGCTTTGTGTTGATGTTAGGAAGAATAATTGTTTTACTTTTTAAGTTGATAAATCTTAAAAAAGAACCTTCTCAAGCTTATATCTCAAATGCAGGCAAATTTGCCAATTCATCATTTTTTAACCTGATTTTTATTGATGATAGTCATTTGGAAAAGGCTGAAATAGCACAGGTTTTAGCACACGAACGTTGGCATGGTCGCCTCTTTCATTCTTATGATTTACTCTTTGTCGAGCTTGTAAAAATAGCTTTTTGGTTCAATCCTATTGTTTGCTTCTATCAGCGTTCATTGGCAGAAGTGCATGAATATGAAGTAGATAGCCGAATGATAGAACAGTTTCACCCTCAGACTTACGCACACTTATTGTTGAAATTAGCAGGCTTGAAGGTTCAACCCATGATAATACACTCTTTTAGCAGAAAACCCCTTTCCGACCGCATTCATTTTTTATTTACTAAACAAAAATCAATACCTATGAAAAAGTTTGCTTACTTATCCGTTCTGCCCATTTTGGGACTAATTATGATGGCGTTTTCTTTTGAAACTGTCGTCAAGAAATTTCAAGAAAAGCCTAATAAAAATGTTGAAAGCCCACAACATAGTGCTTTGAATAACTATCCAGATGTTAAAGTTTCTGATAACAAAGAACTTTTCACGGTGAACACAAATGATAAAAAAGGCCAAATTTTTATGACTTTAAGTCCTAGAAAAGTTACTCCAGATTTAGTCAATGGAATCGTTGCCGAACATTTTAAAAGCTACGGTTATTTGATAAAAGTAAAAAATGTAGCGTATAATAAAGACAAAAAGCTAACCCGCATTGAAATTAGCCTTGATGAAAATGAGAAGAATAAAAATGCAAGAGATAAAAAGAAAGTAAAAGTAGCTGATTTGCCATCCCATTTCAATTTTGACCTTAGCAAAATGGTTAATAAAAATCCTAAAGAATTAGATGCTATGATTGTCCTTTTTGCTGATAAAAACACTGGCGAACATTTTGTAGCTCCCCTTGGTCCACCACCTCCGCCGCCGCCAATGCCACCATCGCCACGACCAATGCCAACGAAAGTAAAAAAATAAATATAGAAGCTTGATAGTATTATCTATCAAGCTTTTTTTTGATTCAAACATTTTGTTTTTTTATCAAGAAATGTCCTCGTTTACATACCGCTTTTACCGTTCCCAAAAATAAAATACCATTCTTCCTAAGTATTTTCTTATTGCAAAAATCCAGAATATCTTTGATGGACAAACCAAAATAACATTTCACGATTTTTATAATCGTTATCAAAGACAATGACGCCCTTACGCAAAAGTTCATTTATTCGCAAAGTCAAAGATATAACCGTCGGAAGTACTTTGGCCTTAGCTGTGTTGGGTAATACCGTGATGCTACAAAGCTGTGGAAGTTCTAATGAGGAGGATGAAGGCGACTACGAAGAAGTGGAAGTTTATACAAAAGGAGTAAAAACTTATATTACAGAGACTTCTAAAGGTGAATTCAAAATTACGGATGAAGTAGAAGTGCCTGCCGATAGTTCCGTGGCTATTGTTACGTATTTGGATGGCAAAAAAGATACACTTTCACCCCGAGCAGTAAAGGCATTGATTGATAATGAAATTGCTACTAATCAAGCGAATGTAGGACATACCAATAATCTATCGAATGCTTTATTATATGGTGGAATGGGCTATTTATTAGCCAAAACGTTGAGCCCGACGTACACTAACTATCGCCCAGATATGCCGAATGGTTTTAATTCATCAAGTTCATCTTATAGCAGTGCAAACCAAGACAGCTCACGAAGAAGACGCCATGTTGGATATTACGGAGGAGGTTTGGGTCGTTATTATGCCACAGCAAGTGCTTTCCAAAAATCAAATACTATTCATCAGAGCATCGGGAATTCAAGGACAATTACTTCCAGACCAGTATCGGGAAGAAGTGGTTTCTTTCATAGTTCTAGTCATGGGGGGTATCATGGATAAGCTTTAAGCTATGAGTAGTGAGCTTTAAGCTGTCAGCTTTTTCCCACTCTTCAATCATTTTTAGTGGCATAGATTTTATAATGATTAAGCAATCAGCTATGAGCAGTGAGCTTTGAGTTTTTTATTTAAGCTTTAAGCTATGAGCAGTGAGCTTTGAGTTTTTTAATTACATTGTAATGTATAAATTTCCCGTATTCAATAAAGAAGCTGATAACTCAAAGCTAATGACTCATAGCTTTATCGCATATTAAATTTCCCGTATTCAATAAAGAAGCTGATGGCTCAAAGCTGACGACTCACAGCTGTTAGCTGACAGCTCAAAGCTATTAACAATGAAGCTCAAAAAATTAAATATTTCACCTACGCGCACCTTGCAAAATGCTGGTTGGGAATGGATGCTTGGCGAAAGTACGCTTCCATACATTACGGATGAGATGATTATCGTTTCAGAAAAAGAAGCAGAAAACTATTATGATGCGGTGATGCAATTGTACGAAATGTATATTGAAGCTGCACAGCATGTGGTTGAAAATGAGCTTTTTAAAGAAATAGGCATTCCCGAAAACCTAATCAAGCTAGTGAAATACTCTTGGGAAAACGATAATCACTGGCATATTTACGGTCGTTTTGATTTGAGCGGAGGTTTAGATGGCAAGCCCATCAAACTGATAGAATTTAATGCCGATACTGCCACCTGTATTCCAGAAACTGCCATTGTACAGTGGGCTTCTTTAAAGGCCAATGGGCTGGATGAAAGCTCCCAATTTAATACCCTCTATGAATCTTTGATTGAACAATTCAAAGAACTAAAACGCCAAAATCCTGTATTGACACCTTCATTGTTGATTTCAACGATGGAAGGTTTCCCCGAAGACGATACCAATATGCAAGTATTGGGCGAAGCAGCTATGGAAGCAGGTTTTGAAATAGCCTATGAGAAAATCGAAAATGTAGAGTTTTCGCCGATTGATGGTATCTTTCAGCAAAATAAAGGAAATGGTAGTTTTACAAAATATGATTTCTGGTTTAAGCTAGTGCCGTGGGAATACATTGGATGGGACGAACCCGAATTGGCTGATATCCTCACTAAAATAGTGTATGACAACAAAGCCATTGTATTGAATCCTGCTTATACATTATTGTTTCAGTCGAAAGGACTATTGCGTATTTTATGGGAATTATTTCCCAATCATCCGTTGTTATTAGAAACAGATAGCAAACCTTTGGCTAATAAAGCCTCCGTACAAAAGGTGCTTTTTGGGCGAGAAGGAGCCAATGTAAAAATACTTTCGGCAGCAGGTGCAACAATTGATGCAAAAGACGGAGAATATTTTGAACAAGCAGCCGTTTATCAAGAATATACCCAATTTCTAAGCGACCATACTGGGAATTATTACCAAGCAGGTGTTTTTTTTGCTGGCGAAGCATGTGGTTTAGGTTTTAGAAAAGGTGGAAAAATCATCGACAATACAGCCCAATTTTGTGGGCACATTGTTGTATAAATATTATTAATATGCCCATTATTCAAACGTCTTACAGAACTTCACATATCTGGAAGGATGCTCATTTTTCAACAATTTATCCAAGTACACTCAGAAAAGTAACTGGAATTGAATACGACCGCGAACGATTAGAACTATGGGATGGCGACTTTCTGGATTTAGATTGGTCGAAAGCTGGAAAACCTACTAAAAAAGTAAAAACAAAAAAGAAGGCCGTAGCAGCAGTAGAGGAGCAAAGAAACATACAGCCTAGTAAATCCTTGGCGATACTATCCCACGGTTTTTTAGGCAATACCACTCGCCCTTATTTATTAGGAGGTGTAAAAGCATTTAATTCTATTGGTTGGGATGTGTTGGCTTGGAACCACCGAGGACTAAGCGGAGAAAAAAATCGACTAGAGCGCATGACCATCCACGGGGGTAGTGATGAACTAGAAGCGGTAGTAAACCATGCTTTAGTCAAAGGTATTTACGAAGAAATTGTATTGGTAGGCTACAGCAAAGGAGCGAATATCGCGCTGAAATATGCAGGAGAGAAAGGGGAGGGGATTTCTGATAAAATCAAGAAAGTAGTCGCCATTTCTTGCCCAACTGATTTGCAGGGAAGCATCGTAGCGATGGGAAAAGCAGGATTTTATGCCGAAAGGTTCAAAGTGAAATTGCTAAAATTTTTGAAAAATAGATGGGAGTTGATTGATAGTCAGATATTTAAAGAATTTGAAAAATATAAATATTTAGAAGACTTTACCAATAATTACATAGCACCCTTGCATGGTATGAAAGATGCGGAGGAGTATTATGAGCAATGTGCTGCGATGCCTTATGTAGATAAAATAAGGGTGCCTTCGTTTATCCTGAATGCCAAAAACGACCCTGTATTGTCTGAAAGCTGTGCGATGTTAGACCTTGCCAAGCATTCAGATTATATCTTCTCTGAATACCCAAATTACGGCGGACATTGTGGCTTTTACCTTTCTAATTCAGAAGGATTATATTATGGAGATAAGCGGATGTTGGAATTTGTGGAGGGGAAGATTGTTGTGTAATAGCTATAAGCAGTAGGCTATAGGCTTTAAGCTTTTTGGTAGGGAGCAAATTCAAATTCAATATTGCTAACTTACTGTCGTTATAAAGCTTACAGCCTACTGCTTATCGCTTAAAGCCTACCTCCTAAACCCCACAAACCCAAACACCTCCCCAGTTTTAAACACTTGTTTATCTGCTGGTAATTCCACAAAACCATCACAATCAGTCAGGTTGGCGAAGTCGGCAGAGCCACTGCCTTCAAAAGGAGTAGCCATCATTTTACCTGCTTCAAAATACGTTTTTACAGGTACAAAATAGCTTAAGTCAGGCTTGAAAACAATGTCTTTATCCAATATTACCTCCTCACTTTTTATGCCTGCTTTAAGCGTAGGCAATACATATTTGCAAAAACATAAAAAGGTAGAAACAGGATTGCCGGGTAAGGCAAAAACGATTTTCCCTTCTTGGGTTTTGCCAAACCACATGGGCTTGCCTGGTTTTTGAGCGACTTTATGAAATAGCTTTGCTAATCCCAAGTCGGCTAAAATAGCAGGAACATAATCTTTTTTACCTGCCGAAACTCCTCCGCTCAGTAACAGAATATCATGTGAAGTAATAATTTCTTGTAGTTTTTGATAAAGTACCGCTTCTTCATCAATCAGGTGAAAAGTAGAAGTGTCAATCCCGATTTGTTGTAAAGCCGCCGCCAACATATAGGCATTAGAACTACGGATTTGATAAGGTAAAGGTGAAGTGTCAATATCAACCAATTCATCTCCTGTGGAAATAATAGCGATTTTTGGTGTGTTATTTACCTTTACTATGCTTTTTCCTACAGTAGCCATTACCGCTATTTCGGCAGGACTAATTTTTATGCCTTTTTGCAACAAAACGTCATCCGCTTTTCGGTCAGAGCCTTGAAGGTGCACATTTTGTCCTTTTTTGATTTCTTCCTTAGCAATCGTTATTGAAGCTACCTTTATGTCATCAATTGACTGAATATTAATGTCCTCATAACGTAGCACAGTGTCACATCCTAACGGCAAACTTGCTCCTGTCATTACCTCAATGCCCTTTGTGCTGTCTTGTAATGCCTTTTGAGCTTCGCCTGCAAACTGAATATTTTCAATGATTATCTTTTGAAAATCTACTTCATCAAAACAAAATGCTAAACCATCCATCGCCACTCTATTAAAGGGAGGAAAGTCGCGGTCAGCAAGAATATCTTCGGCTAATGTCTTACCTACGGCTGATAACAACGGTACCGCTGAAACCGTAGTTTGGTAGGGGTTAGACATCACGATGTTGAGGGCTTCTGCTACTGAAATCATAAATATTTTTGAGATTTTGGTCGAAACTGTATTTCAACTAAATGTAGGGAATCAAGATTAGATATTTACCTTTGTGCAAAAATAAACAGGATTCCTTTGGGAATCGTTTATTCTTTTGAATTTGTTCAAAACGAATTTCTTGATCAACATTATATGAAAACCTTTACTCATTTAGATGCCGACAACCAGCCTGCGATGGTTGATGTTTCTGAAAAAGCTATTACCAAGCGTACTGCTACGGCACAAAGTATTGTGGTGTTGACGGACGAAATAATGGCTAACTTCCAAGACGGCGACTTGAAAACTAAAAAAGGTTCTGTCATCCAAACGGCTATTATTGCGGGAACAATGGGTGCTAAAAAGACATCTGAGTTGATTCCACTTTGTCATCCATTAGGGTTGGATTCATGTAAGTTTACTACTGAAATAGCTGGCAATGAGGTGATTATTACCTGTACATGTTCGCTAACAGCTAAAACAGGGGTAGAAATGGAGGCTTTGACAGGTGCAAGCATTGCTGCGTTGACGATTTATGATATGTGTAAAGCATTTTCGCATGATATTGTTATTAAAGAAACAAAGCTGATTTTGAAGACTGGAGGGAAGAGTGATTATAAGGTATAGGCTGTCAGCCTTCGGGTTTCGGTCATCGGCTTTCACTCATGGCATGACTTTAAGTCATGCCATGAGTAAGTCAACCCCAACGACGCAATCTATAGCGAGGGACTTAAGTCCTACTGATTACCCATAAGTATATAAATTATTGATAATCAAGGTGCTTATTCCTAGCGAGGGACTTAAGTCCCTCGCTAGGAATAAGAGTTACAGGTAGTCAGGCTGTGACATGAGGCGACCAAAGCTCAGTTTGAAGGACGATTTAAGCCGATTTAATCAATAATTATATTTTCATTTTAACTTTTTAAAAGATATAGGTAATCTATAGGACTTAAGTCCCTCGCTATAGATTGGATAAATAATAAAAATGCCTTCCCCAAATGCCATTCAACAATAAAACAAACATAAACGGCTTAATTCTCTCTGGCGGGCTGAGTAGCCGAATGGGAACAGAAAAACGTCTTCTGAATTATCACGGCAAAACTCAGGAGGAATATTTGTATGAATTGATGAAGCCTTTTTGTGATGAAGTATTTGTATCAATCAACGAAAATCAACAAACAACTTTACCTGCGATTCAGGATGTACCCGAGATTAGTGTGAAAAGCCCGATAGTGGGTATTTATTCGGCTTTTAAAAAAAATCCTGACTCAGCTTGGTTGATAATAGCTTGCGATATGCCTTTGGTAAATCAGGAAACGATTACTTTCTTATTGGAAAACCGTAATGCTGAAAAGTATGCAACGGCTTTTGAAAACCCAGAAGAGCATTTTCCTGAGCCCCTGTTGACAATTTTTGAGCCTAAATTTTATCAACCTTTGCAAGAATTTCTTAAGCAAGGTAAAAAAGCTACGATACGGCTTTTACAGAGTTTAGACATAGCATTATTACAAGTACCCGACATACAAATGTTAAAAAATATCAATACAACAGAAGAGTATAATAGCTTTAAGCTGTCAGCTATGAGCAGTGAGCCTTGAGCCATGAGCAGTCGGTTATGAGCCACGAACAAGTAGCAATGAGCCATGAATATTTAATTTAGCGTAAAAAAACAAATTTCATAGCTTAGAGCTATGAGACTTGAGCAGTCAGTTATGAGCATTTAATTTAACGAAAAAAATCTCACAGCTCAAAGCTGAAGGCTCACAGCTATCAAAAGCTATCCACAAATGAACATACAACCCAAACATAAAACACTCATCATCATCGTAGGGCCTACAGCTGTTGGAAAAACAGACCTTTGTGTAAAACTGGCCAAGGAACTCGATACAGAAGTAGTTTCAGCAGACTCTCGTCAGTTTTATCGTGAACTAGCTATCGGAACCGCCAAGCCAACTGTTGAAGAAATGGACGGCGTACCTCATCATTTTGTAGATTCACATTCTATCCATGATTATTATTCTGTAGGAGATTTTGAACGAGATTGTTTGAAGGTTTTAGAAGAAATCTTTACTCGAAAAGATACTGCCATTCTTACAGGAGGTTCGGGGATGTTTATAAAAATGATTACAGACGGAATCGATGAAATGCCTGAGGCGGATTTACAAATACGTCAGCAACTAGCTGAACGTTTTGAAAAAGAAGGATTAGGTTTACTAAAAGAAGAATTACGTACCCTAGACCCTGTATATTTTGAGCAAGTAGACGACCAAAATACACAAAGAGTATTAAGGGCTTTGGAGGTATGCATGGCTACGGGGAAACCTTTTTCGAGTTTTAGGAAGAATCAGAAGGCAGAACGCCCTTTCAAGATGCTAAAAATAGCGTTAGAACGACCACGAGAAGAACTCTATACCAGAATAGATACTCGTATGGATTTGATGTTAGGTGCTGGCTTGGAAACAGAAGCAAAAGCAGTAATGGACTATCGCGAACATTATGCCCTAAAAACAGTAGGTTATCGTGAAATCTATGAGCATCTGGATGGCAATTATGACCGTGAAGAGATGGTAAGGTTACTCAAAAGAAATTCAAGGCGATATGCCAAAAGGCAAATGACATGGTTTAAGAACCAAGACGAATTTCATTGGTTTGATGCCAAGAATGTAGCAGAGATTATGGATTTTGTGACAAACTCCCTAAAATGAAAACTAAGCATTAAAGAGTATAAATAGATTACTGAGTTTATCAGGGAATAAGTTTGAAAATCTGTTCAAGCTCTTTATCAGCGAAGGATATTTTTTAGCAAGCCTTTTTGCTTGTTTATCAAAAAGCGGAATGGAAGATATACTATAACTCATTGAGCAAGTCTTTTGCGGGGCGAGCTTTCAACTTTCCCTGCTCTACCAATTTAAGCTCCAAAACAGCTTCTTTAAGTTCTTGCAAAACTTGTTCTTTGGTTGGTTCTTGGTATTCCAACGCTTCTAAGTCTCTATATTGTTTTTTGAGCTCCTTCCATTCATTGATAGGGATATATACACCAGTGGTTTTTCCCTTACCGTCTTGTATCATCTGTAACCTCATATCTTAAAAATATTTTAAAAATTACCAGTCTTTTAATTTAGAAAAGAAACAAACCCATTATAACCATATTTGTGTTTTTCGACAGCTTCTAATTTTGTGTGTTAACTACTACTTATCAAATTTACACAAAGCACATAAAAAATTGTATAAGACTTGTCTCTTTTTAGTAAATCAGTATTTTAGGTATTTGTTAATGCCATATTACTTCACCCCAAAACAAATGTAGCGAAACCTAAAAGGCTTCGCTACAAATCATCCTTAAACCAAAACTAAATAGATAATGTGTTCTAAAAAATGCCAAAACATGGCAAATGTTGGCTTTCGCCTGATAATATTATTGTTAGTCTTCGCGTCTGAACGCTAGGAGTAAAATTCTACTTCCGATACTTAATAAACGACTTTCTTTTTCAGTTATTGTTTTTTTTTGAATTTCTGGAACAATATTTTTAGATTTTCCTTCTTTTCTTTCCACTTTCTTTCCCGACAACAAATTATGTGGAAACCCAATGGCTAATGCGTTATTAGACAGAGCGGTAACCGTAAATAATGTAAGAGCAATAGTAAAAGATTTCATCGTTATGATAGCTTTAAATGTTCTATATATGTGTCGCAAGTGTGGCTTTTTAATTACAATACAAAGTTAAGTGTTTTGTTAGGTACTATGCAATACATAATACCTTAAATTTTCTTAAAATCTATATAAATGGTTAAGAAAACGGATGAATGGAGTTAGGTTTGTCTATAAGATGAAGAAAAAGTATAAAACGTTGCAGCTAAAATATTTTTTTTGAAAATTTTAATATTTTTTTTTCTCATAAAAATACCATGCTTGCTAATTTTAGCATAGCCTAAAATTTTTTAGACTTGGAATAGTAATATTTTTATCGATGTGCTACGTATATTGATAAGAGTTGTTTTGCTTGCAAATTAGAATAATTGGGCATAGATTTCGGAAAAATCACTATTTGTTAATATTCTATCTAGGGTATTCATTCTTAGAAAAATTAAATAAATCAGCCTGAAAAAGGTTGGGGTTTTCATCATGCAAACTATTTTAGAAAAATTAGCGATTAAGCCAATCAATTTTGGAACGAGCACGGGTTTAAACGCTTGGGCATCGGAAGGAGAGTTGCTTAGTTCTTTTTCGCCTGTGGATAATCAATTAATCGCCAAGGTTACACAAACTACCTTTGAAGATTATCAACAGGTGATTACAACCGCGAAGTCTGCTTTCACAACATGGCGGAATATTCCTGCACCCCGACGGGGTGAGATTGTTAGACAAATGGGAGAGGCTTTTAGAGTCAACAAATCGGAGCTTGGGAAATTAGTTTCTTATGAAATGGGCAAAAGTCTGCAAGAAGGTTTAGGGGAAGTACAGGAAATTATAGACATCTGCGATTTTGCGGTGGGACTTTCCAGACAACTATACGGACTTACGATGCACTCTGAACGCCCCGAACATAGAATGTATGAACAATATCATCCTTTGGGTATCGTTGGCATTATTTCAGCCTTTAATTTCCCAGTAGCTGTTTGGTCATGGAATGCAATGCTGGCATTGGTTTGTGGAGATGTTTGCGTGTGGAAGCCTTCTGAGAAAACACCTTTAACTGCCATTGCTTGCCAAAATATCATTACTGCTGTATTGAGGAATAATCAAATACCCGAAGGCGTATCGAGCATTATTACAGGCAACTATCAAGTAGGCGAGTGGCTGACTGCCGATACGCGCATTCCTTTGATTTCAGCCACAGGCTCGACCCGAATGGGGAAAATAGTAGGAGCCACCGTTGCTACTAGAATGGGAAAAAGTTTGTTGGAATTAGGGGGCAACAATGCCATCATCATTACCCCAAATGCTGATTTATCGATTGCCATTCCCGCAGTAGTTTTTGGGGCAGTTGGTACGGCAGGACAACGTTGTACTTCTACCAGAAGGTTAATCATCCATGAGTCTATCTATGAAACGGTTAAAGAACGGTTAGTAAAAGCTTACAAACAGTTAAGGATTGGTAATCCTTTAGATGAAAACAACCATGTCGGTCCGCTCATAGACACCAAGGCAGTAGAAGCCTATCAGTCGGCTATTGAAGCCGTAAAACAAGAAGGGGGAACTATGTTAGTAGTTTCAGAGGTTTTATATGGTGAAGGGTATGAGTCTGGCTGTTATGTAAAGCCATGCATTGCGGAAGTGAAACCTGATTTCAGGATTGTAAAGCATGAAACTTTCGCGCCGATTTTGTACCTTATGTCATATTCTACGGTAGAGGAAGCCATTGTTATACAGAACGATGTGCCACAGGGTTTATCATCTTCAATTTTTACCTTGGATATGCGAGAAGCAGAGTTGTTTTTATCTGTCAATGGTTCAGATTGTGGTATAGCCAATGTCAATATTGGTACTTCTGGTGCAGAAATAGGAGGAGCTTTTGGTGGTGAAAAAGAAACAGGTGGAGGAAGAGAGTCAGGTTCGGATGCGTGGAAAGTCTACATGAGGCGACAAACCAATACCATCAACTATGGTAAACAGTTGCCTTTGGCACAAGGAATTAAATTTAATATAGAGGGGGATAGTTAGTGATTGAGTGAGTTGTGATTTAGTGATTGTTTTTAGTTGTGAATTGTGAGTTAGTGAATTTTATAGTTGTGGGTTAGTGAATTGTGAGTGGTGGATTAGTTTGTTGATTTATCCCAATGAGTTTAAACTACTTGTCAATCTATTAGCAAAACATAGTCTCTCAAATTCGCATTTTGACCTATTACATGATGACCATTAACAAACACTAACTCACAATTCACTAACCCACAACTATAAAATTCACTAACTCACAACTCACTCATTCACAATTCACTCAATCACAATTAATTCGCTCAAAATCATTTGAAAATATGAAAACGCAAGAAACTATCACAAAATCTTTGATGGAGAAGCTCTGGGAGGGCTACTACAAAAGAGTAACTTATGCAAAACAATATGTTGATTTGGTGTTATCAAAAGGAGGGAATGTCGTAAATGATCACTGTGCTTTTAGAACATTTAATACCCTCACGGGCAAACAGCCTGCTGGTATTATGGCTATTGCAGAAATATTAGAAGCGTTGGGTTATGAAAAAATATCACCTTATTCTTTTCCTTCAAAACATCTAAATTCTTTTCATTATCAACATCCGACTAACATCAATTTTCCAAAATTCTTTGTAACGCAACTAGAAGTAGCGGAACTTTCAGAACCAGTACAGGTATTGATTAATGAAGCCGTAAAAGACACGCCCGATTTATTAGCTGGCGAAGCTCGCCAATTGTTAGCGTCCTTGAAGCACAACAAAGAATTGATAACTGCCGAAGCCGACCGTTTGGTAGAGATGCTCGTGAAATACTTTGTTCGTCCTTGGGGACCAGTGAAAAAAGAAACGATATTAACGGTTAACCAAGAGTCCCAATTTGCTGCTTGGACACTCTTGCATGGTAATTCGGTAAACCATTTTACGGCTTATATCAATCACCAAAATATACCAGAATGGAGTGGCATTGAAGCAACAATGTCAGCTTTATCTGGTGTGGGTGTGCCTATTAAAAAGACTATTGAAGGAGATAAAGGAAGCAAATTACGCCAAAGCTCAACCGAAGCCATTGATGAAGACTGCGAAGTAATAGAAGCAGATGGAAGCGTGGGTGCCCTTCGTTGGTCGTATGCTTACTACGAATTAGCGGAAAGAAACTATATGGATAATGACGGTCAAAAGATTTGGTTTGATGGTTTTCTAGGGGAACAAGCTACCAATCTTTTTGAGATTACTAAGCGGTAGCACTAGCTGACAGTTGAATATGCTATTAGTGAAAAGCAACCTTTCCACATTGGTGGCGGCTGATGTGTGGGAGGTTGTATAATAAAATTCTTCTCCCAGATAGTAATAACTCTTTCTATTAGTTGGTGACTTAAGTCCTACTGATTACCTATAAGTTTGTAAGTTGTTAATAGTCAGATACTTATCTCTAGCGAGGGACTTAAATCCCTCGCTAGAGATGAGGGCTTCAACGCTTGGTTTTAAAGACTATTTATGTACATTTAAGCTAATTTGATCAATAATAACATTTCTATTTCAACTTTTTAAAAGATGTGGGTAATCAGTAGGACTTAAGTCACTAGCTAATAGAAAATGATTTTGAGGATTTTCTTATCAAAAAATATTAACGAAATAAAAACGTAGCAACCCTGCTTTCATACAAGCAGCGCTGGATAAGTATTGCGTAAAAAAAGAATAATCATCAACCAATTAATCACATTAAATGCTCTTCAATAGCTATCCTTTCTATGCGAAAGGGGCTAAGGTTGAGTTTACAATCATGAAAAATATCTTAGTAATCGGTATGGGCAAGGTAGGCTCATTGGTAGGAATCCTATTGTCTAAACGTTTTGAAGTAAAGGGATTAGATAAACAACAACCTTCCACAGACGTTCCTTTTGAAATAATAAAAGGAGATGTGACAGACGTCGCTTTTCTGGAAAATATCATTCCTCATTATGATGCGGTGGTGTCGTGTATGCCTTATAATCTGAATTTGATGATAGCCCAAACTGCCCATAAAAATGGCAAACATTATTTCGACTTAACCGAAGATGTACCCACTACTAGTGCCATTAGAATCATGGCAGCACAAGGTAGTTCCGCTGTTTTAGCACCTCAATGTGGACTAGCACCGGGGCTGATAGGCATCGTTGGGGCAGATTTAGCCAAGCGGTTTACCAAACTCCGTGATATAGAATTGAGGGTAGGAGCATTGCCAAAATACCCCAACGGACTGCTTGGATACTCTTTTACGTGGTCGCCAGCGGGGGTAATCAACGAATACATCAATGACTGTGAGGTAATCCATAACGGAAAACTGAAATTAGTATCTGCACTAGATGGCCTCGAAACCATCAATATAGAAGGCAATGAATTTGAAGCCTTTAGTACTTCGGGAGGACTGGGCACGATGTGTGAAACCTTTGAAGGGAAAGTAGACACCCTCAATTACAAAACCATTCGTTATCCCGGTCATGGTAAATTGATGAAGTTTTTGTTGTATGAATTAATCCTGAAAAATCGTAGAGAATTGTTGGAAGAAATCCTGACAGAAGCAAAACCTCCCGTACAAGAAGATGTAGTGTACGTATATGCTGTAGTGGAAGGTTGGAAAAACGGCATCATCGAACGAGAAGAATTTTACAAAGCCTATTCGCCCATATTAATTGACGGCAAGCCGTGGCGCGCTATTTCATGGACTACAGCAGCATCAATCGTTAGTGTGATTGAAATGGTAGCCGATAAAACATTACCCCAACAAGGATTTATCAAACAAGAAGACATTAATTTTAGTGATTTCCTATCGACCACTACGGGACGTTTTTTCCTATAAATATACTATCTTCAAATAATTGGTTTTCAGTTGACTATTCTATTATGTGTATAGTCAATTGAAAACTTTTTTTATTTTTGTATGCTAAACAGCTATTCATTGCTTTACTTTGCTTTTCTGCACATCTAAAAGATTTCTTCAAAATACACCCATCTCATTTATTTATACATTTCTTCCTACAAACTCAATTAAAAAATCGCTTAAACAACCATTATTAAAATGAACATTTTTGCTCGTGGTACAGTGCCTGATGATAAGATTTTATCGGGAATTTTGGGTGATTCAGTGCTGAAAAGAGCTACTGAAAATAAGTTGTATGAGCAGTTCGCTTATTTAATCAAAGATGCTACTTTCAAGCACCAACTCACGGAAGATGATGCAGCAAGTTTATACGCTGATGCTATCCTTGTAATTATTGAACATATCCAGAAAAAACGTTTCGAGGGTAAATCTTCTTTAAAAACCTATCTTTTTCAAATTTTTTCAAACAAATGTGTTGACTTTATTAGAAAAGCTTCGACTAACAAGATGAGCGTCTATAAAACAGCGTCAATTGATGACTTGTTGATAGGCGTTCCAGATGAAACCAGAAGCATTTTACAAGAAATGATTTCTGAAAACGAAGTAAATGTTCTAAAAACCAAGATTAAACAAATAGGTGAAAAATGTCAAGAAATGATGATGTCTTGGAGCGAAGGGCTGTCGGATGAAAAAATAGCTGCCGAAATGGGTTATCAGTCGGCAGGCGTAGTGAAAACGAGTCGACTAAGATGTCTGGAAAAACTAAGAGCCTTGTATAAATAAGGTTGAAGCGTATATAATTTATTCTTTGACAGCTACTAAAGCTAAATGCTATTAATCATTTGTAAAAATTGAACCAAAATGTTAGAAAGAATAGAATCATATTTTAACCATACGTTAAGCGAAGAGGAGCGCCAATTGTTTGAAAAACAACTGGCAACCGATAAAGAACTCGCAGACGAAGTAGCATTTTACTTAAATACTAAAATTGCTGCCCGCGAAAATGCTAAAGAAAAACGCAAGCTAGCCTTTGAAGAGCTAAGAAAAAAACTATCGACGACTAGAAAGATAGGTTTCAACCCTTGGACGATGGGCATTGCGGCCTCCATCTTTATTGCCTTGATTACATGGGTATTAGTTCAAAATAATACGGGTAATCCAGCAGAGATTGCCGATGGATATATCCAAGAGCATTTCGAGAACCTGCCGGTTAAAATGGATGGCAATGCCGATAGCTTGCAAATGGGAGTGAGGTCTTTTAATAAAAAGGACTATTCAGATGCCAAGTTGATTTTTGATGACCTATTAGTTCGTAACCCCGATGCCCCTGAAATACTAAGGGTAGCAGGAATTACCGAATTGAAATTAGCACATTATGCAAAAGCCGCCGAACACTTTCATGAATTAGGCACCCAGACCAACTTGTTTGCTAATCCGGGCAAATTTTATGAAGCCTTAAGCTTGATGAAAATCGAGCCTTTTGATAAAAAAACTGTTGAAGGATTATTAAAAGAAGTAGTGAACAACGATTTGGAAGGAAAAGAAAAAGCGATAGAAATACTGAAACAATTATAAATCAAAACTTAATTCATAACCAACGCTGATTACTATGAGACCACTTCTAATATTTCTAGTTTCCATTGCTCTTTTAATAGGGTTGTTTTTTTTCTTTATGGGACTAAAACCTAGCAATTCCAGAAAAGAAATAGTAGCGCCTATCAAAACGAAAATAGATTCGCTTATTCAGGAAAAGCCCGAGGTTTTTCCGTACTCTTATGTAGATGGAGCGGGTTATGTATTGAAAGACAAGCAGGTTGTATATTTTGGCGAAGCCGATACTACAGAAGCCAGAAAACAAGAAATCATTGATGCCTTTCAAGCAGAATTGGAGGCATATTGGAAATGGGAAATTTTATTAGGAAACAAAAGTCTAACAGCGGATTCTAGTAATGTTAATAGAAATGAGGTTGCTAACAATGAATCTCCAGCGATAACCGACCGAGTAACTCAACTTTTTGATGTGTCAGATTTAATTAAAGTATCCATTGATACCGTTAATAACTGTAAATGTGATAACAACTTTATTTTACTAACAGGTAATGATTTACACCTGATTAGAACAAACCCTAATCCAGATGGCGGAGGTATTGGTAGTGGTCCGCCCCATACCATTATCCCTATTGAAGATTTAGCAAGTATTCCGCTTGACCCTACAAATGTTACTAAAATAATAGCCAAAGGTGCTAATGATGGCACACCGAGCAGTACTGATGGTAAAATATTAGTGGGCATCATCGATACAGGTTTCAATGCCGAGGCATTGAATAGTGGGTATTTTAGTACAGGGCTAGACTATAATTTTTTGAACAATACCACTGATATTAAAGATACTAATCCCGAAATACACGGTACTAAAATATCAAGAATCATTATTCAAAATGCAGGTAAAAACGATAAAATACAGTTGGTTGGGTTAAAAACTTTTGACGAAAACTATGCTGGCGATTTATACCATAATGTTTGTGCTTTGATATATGCTTATAAAAATAACATCAAAGTGGTAAATGCTAGTTGGGGAACTTATATCAAAGAGCCAGATGGAATTTTCACGAAAGTATTGAATGATTTGAAAAAGAAAGAAATGGTTTTAATAGCCTCTGCTGGAAACGATAACCTAGATATTGATGATGAAAAATATTGGCCAGCTTGTTATACAAAGGATAATGAATTAGGCTCAAACGTCATTACCGTAACCAGTAAAAGTGGTACTATTTGTCAAAATCAATCAAAATCAGGGAAATATATCGACTTTACGGTAAGAGCAGATGCCAATTGTATGCATGATATTCCTAATAGTCCTGCACAAAGTGGGTCATCCTTTGCAGCTCCTTATGTTACATCGGAAGTAATAAAATATTTTTTAACTAATCCGGGTATTTTTAACAAGAAGACTTTTACCAATGCCCTAATTGCTACTCCACCCGCCAGTGGAATTTCGGTCTATCAAAATCCATAAGATTAGATAGATGTCAATAGTCTGATTATCTTCTGAGGAAGATATTTCAGACTATTTTTTTACACCTCCACCTTTAGCAATTCAAGGTAAGGGTCGCCTTCTAAACCCAATAATTTTGCAAAAGCAGGCTCAGTTTTTAAGCCTGCTTTTTTTAATGCAATGATTTCAGCCCTAAAGGCTTCGCCATATTTCAGCAATAATTGATATTCAATCATCATATGTCGATAAGCGAATTGGTCTTTTGTTGCTACGTTTTGTCCGAAGAATTCAATCTCAAAATCCTCTATCATAAAGCTAGCGATAACAGCATCATGCTGATGTACCTCACGAGTCCATTGCTTAAAACCCACAAAATGCCCGAAATGATTTGTCAAAAAATCTATAAAGATTTGCTTATCTGCCCATTGGCAAATAATATCTAAGTCGCTACTTTCAATATCAATTTCTATGGGAATCGTTCCTACTAAAATAGGAGCAAAGGGCATTAGAAGCTCCATCACCTTATGTTGCGTAAGAATCCTAAAAGCCTTCTGTTGCTTTGTATTGCCATTTTTTAGGTAATCTATCGTCTCAAAATTTATCATATTAAGCCATTACTGCCAACATATCAATGATCTTTTCGCCTAATAATAGGTTACCTTTAATACTGATATGTTTTGCTGCCCTTTGTTTGATGATTCCCTTCGTAAAAATCCTCCATGCTATTTCACCCTCAATCGTTACTTCGGTAACGGGCGTTTTACTAGCTTTATCTGTTAAACCCCATACACTACCATCATACTCCAGAAACCAGTCGCCCCCGCCTTCGCCAGTGATATGAAAATGGATGACATCGCCTTTCTCACTTTTTACATTTTTATAATGATGAGGCAATGCTCGCATAGAGGTATCTAAATAAGGGAAATAAAATTCCTTACGATAAAGTTCAGCCGTTTGTCCAACCGCAAACCTAATTTGTTGCTGGTGATGCCATTTTTCGGTGTATTCCCGAGCAATATGAAACCAGTTAGACGATTCCTCTTCGCCTGCCCAAGCTACCGAAAACGTTGCGGGTGCCAGTGGGTCTAACGTTGCTAGATAGTCGTTATATTCTTTGCCTGTGGAGGTTAGTAATTCAATAATAATGGCAGGGCTTACTCTTTTCATCGCCGTTACCCAGTCATGATTTAGCTTATTAAGGTAATCTAGCAAATCTTGATAAGAAGTAATGCTTTCGGGAACTACTCCGAAATACTTATCACGAAGCATGGATAAGGTACGGATGTTGCCGTCTAGCAAATGTACTGCAATATCTTTCACTCGCCAGAGCGGTGCAATACTCTGTTTTTCCCAGTCTTGGGGTGATAGAGATGTTAATACTTCAATTAATTTTTCATCAATCTTTGGAAAAAGCTCAATGGTTTGAATTATATTAGTTTGTTTCATGGTAGGGAGATTTAGGGTTTGAAGATAGTGAAAATCTTTTTAACCTTTCCCAAACCTTTTATGTCGTTGTTCGTGTTTGTTCACCAACAACATGGGCGACAGCAACGTATTTCCTCGATTTGTTGGTGGAATAATACCAACAAAGGGAAAACCTATTAAAAAATGGAGATAGATAGAAAACAGATTATTTTTTTTATTATGGCTTTTATTGGTTTTTTATTATTCAAAGGACTTATTTATTTATTAGATAAGCGTCAAATAAATGATTTTCTAGAAACACAATATGAACTTATCCTAAATAATAAACCTATTAAAGACGATAGCAATAAAGGACTTTATTTCTATGATTGTACAGACTTAAAAGGAAATAAAGAATTACAAGGAATTTCTAGTAGAGTTATTTATAATGCAGTGTTAAAAGGCGATACAATACAAAAGATAAAAGGTGATACATCTATTATAATAAAAAGGAAACATTTAGTATTAAAATTTACTTTTGACGGAATTTATACTGGCAATGAAGATACTATTTTGGTTAGATGAGATGTGTTTCACTATACTTTTACTCTTCGAGATATTCACCCGTTTTTTGCTATTTACGTCGTTGATGGTATTTGTTCACCAACAACTTGAGCAACAGCAACGCATTTCCTCGATTTGTTGGTGGAATAACACCAATAAAGGCATAACTTTCATTTTTTAAGTAAATTCGCTTTTATACAGGCAGATATTTACAAAGCATTTTTCCATTTTTGTAGGTAACAGTACGCTCTAATTTCAGAAACCTTGTATCGTTAAAAATTGAAAGTCCTGTACCGATTGCCACGGGATTTCTGAAAATATAATACTCATCAATAAGGTTTTGGCTAATGAGTGAACTTACAAAATTGGCTCCGCCATAAACAAGAATATCCTTGCCTGATTCTTCTTTTAGTGCTTGTACTGCCGTAACGAGGTCTCCATTTTCTACTTCTAAATTTCTGCCCGTAATTACAGTCTCTGTTTTACTGAAAACAATCTTCTGCATATTTACCATTCGTTGCGCCAGTGGGTGTTCATTACTATCGGGATGATTGTCGAATATATTTTCCCAATGGTCAACGAAGCCTCGCGTCATTTTACGGCCAAGCAAAATAGTATCACAACTATCGGCTATGTCAATGATGTCTGTAAAAACGGCTTCATCCCTTCCGCCAGGAATCCACATCCAGTCTAGCTGACCATCTGGTCTACCTACGAAACCATCGATAGTCATTTGTACCTGTAATTTTAATTTTCTCATAACCATAGTTTTTAAGAAATCAATACCATTTAAGCAACGTTTTCATTTATCATAAACAACCGATAACTAGGAATTTGAAATACTACTGCGTCGGTGTGCTTGCCTAAAATAGGTTGACAGATTTATTATCCTGTTTAATTTACTTAAAATTGTAATATAGTTTGATTTGGGTCTGTTTTTTTTGTTCCATCGGATGTCCAAATGTTTAATTTA